>NZ_BAAHAP010000001.1:0-96677 GCF_054777495.1 Echinicola sediminis
GGCCATGGAGCCTTCTTCAAATTGAGTGAATTGGTTTTCGATTACAAACAGTTTGCCTCAATTTGATTTTGTGCCATTTGCTGCAGGCTAAAAATGAGTGGATCTCGCTCGTCCACTTCGCGAGCTAACTCATTTTCTTAACGCCTCCATCAACTGTCCCAAAACCGAATGCTCCAAAGGCCTTCAAAAGGATTTCTTTTAAGTATTTGGTTCTCCTAATGATACGTGCAAAATCCCGGATAGTCAGAAAATTCAATCTGATAATTCACTGAATTTCTTTGAAGCTATTAAAATTAATTCATGGACACCTTCTTGATATTTTTTTACTGGCATATTTGCAGATATTCATCAGATTCGATCCGCCCTGGCATCAAATTTTATTGAAAAACGTCTCTAATTGATCTTTCATCGGTCACTTTTCAGGAGTTTCATCCAAAAATTCTGAAAAAATGAAAATATGACGTATTTTTGGAGCCAAATTTGAATAAAACTATGAAGAAAAAGTGGAAAGTAGCCTTTATTACCATCATATTGGCTTCTTTGGCAGGGTTATTTTGGAAGTCTGCCGAACCGATCGCTGAAAACTTCGGCACGACAGACCAGTTGGTATTTGCAGACATTGCCTGGCTTTTGACAGCCTCATGCTTGGTCCTCTTAATGACGCCTGGCTTATCACTATTCTACGGAGGAATGGTAGGCAAGAAAAACCTTATTTCCACCATGCTCCAAAGCTTTATCTCCCTTGGTGTGGTGACCATGGTCTGGACTGTAGTCGGATTTAGCCTAGCCTTTGGAGACCCCATCGGTATTACCATCGACGGAAACCTTTACGGACTGATCGGCAATCCCTTCCAGTACATGTTTTTTGATCAGGTGGGCCAATTACCCCATGCCGCCATTGCCAGCAGCATTCCTTTTGTATTATTTGCCTTATTCCAAATGAAGTTTGCTGTCATCACCCCGGCCATCATCACAGGCTCTTTCGCAGAAAGGGTGCGGTTCATTGGCTACGTGTTTTTTATAGGGATCTTTGTTGTATTGGTATATGCCCCGCTTTGTCATATGGTATGGCACCCAGACGGCCTGATCGGCGCCTATTTTGGCGTATTGGATTTTGCAGGGGGAACCGTAGTCCATATCAGCGCCGGCCTGGCTTCCCTAGCAGGAGCACTGTTTATTGGCAAGCGAAAAAACCAACATCACGCCCCTTCCAATATTACCTATATCATGCTGGGAACAGGCATGCTTTGGTTTGGCTGGTTTGGCTTTAATGCTGGCTCCTCTCTGGCGGCAAATGGCACTGCTGCAATTGCTTTTGCCACAACCACCATCAGTTCCGCTACCGCCATGATGACTTGGGTGTTTTTCGACCGCATGCAGGGAAGAAAAATCTCTGCTATGGGAGCCTGTATCGGAGCAGTTGTTGGCTTGGTGGTCATTACCCCGGCAGCGGGATACATTACGATCCCTCAGAGCATGTTCTTCGGATTTATAGGTGCCATCGTCTCTAATTTGGCCCTTTCGATCAAATCCCTCAAAAGCATGGACGACACCTTGGATGTCTTTGCCTGCCACGGTGTAGGCGGTATTATGGGCATGATCCTCACGGCCATTTTTGCCAGCCCAGAAGGCTCCAGTTTAATGCACGGAGGATGGGCAGTTTTCGGTTCCCATATGGTCGTGCTGCTCGGCGTTTCGGTATTCTCCTTTGTAATGGCCTATGCGATTTTCTTTGTCCTCAACAAGTTTGTCACCTTAAGGGTAAGAGACGAATACGAAGAAATCGGCCTGGACATTTCCCAGCATGGGGAATCAGCATAATCCCCAAAAAACGACATTAGAAAAGGCGGCCTATTCATATGGGCGGCCTTTTTTATTGGAATCGTGATAGGCATGTTACCGATCCCATTGAGCCTTATCTTACTTGTTATCGACTTTCACTTACGCCCCTTACTCTTTGGCCTAAACAATAGGGATAAAACAAAAATACTGACAAACACCACCCCCACCATCAAAATACTGAGCCTCACTCCCCCAAAAGTACTTATCAGGCCCAAAACGGGAGGGATGACCGCCCCGCCCACAATGGCCATCACCAGTAAGCCTGAAATTTCATTTGACCTCCGGCGCATTTTGCCGATGGCCAGGGAAAATAAAAGGGGAAACAGGTTGGCGGCGCCAAAACCAATCATGGCAATCGCGGTGTAAGCCCACAATACCCGCATAGACCAATAGAGTACTGCGATACCCAGAACAGAAAAAACGCAGGAGGCAATCAGAAAGCCAAAAGGCTTAAGAAAACGCAATAACACAGCCCCGGAAAACCTGCCGATCATCTGGGCGGTGAAATAAACACTGATCCCGTATGAGGCATTTTCCAGGCTGACATGGTGCAGGCGCATCAGGAAAGCCTGAATATTGGCGTACATCCCTACATCCGCCCCCACAACTAAAAATATGGCCAAGACAACTTTGATGACAAAGGCGTTCTTCATCAATGAAAAACAGGAACGAAAGGAGGCCGTTTTTTTTGCCTTTATCTTTTCCTCGATCGGGGTGTTCCTAAGCCATGCCAAGGACACCACAGATATCAAGGCATAAATCCAAAAAGCAAGTTTCCAGTCCCCATATTGTACGGCCATAAAGGTAACCATTAGCGGCCCAAACAGTGCCGTCACTGATTTCATAAACTGGGAAAGACTCAAAAAACTGGGCAAACGCCTTCTTGCACTCACCTCTTGCAACAATGGATTAGCGGCCACCTGAATAATGGTGTTGCCTATCCCCAGGAGCACAAAAGCCGCGATCACCGACCAGTAGGTGTATTCCATTAAAGGAAGAATCGCCGTTGCCAGAAAAGTCAGGCTCACCCCGGCGATCATCATCTGCTTCTTGCCCACCTTATCCTGTAACACACCAAAAGGCACTGATAGAGCAAAAAACCAGACAAAAACCATGGTAGGAAGAAACTGGGCAAGGGTATCCGTTAGGCCAAAATCCTTTTGAACATATCCTGTTGACACCCCCACTATATCCACAAAGCCCATCACAATAAAAGTAGAAAATACCGGCAGAATCTTGCTGATGGGCCTTGATGGCATAACTGCTTACTTTAAAAATCCAAAATCGGCAATTTGAACAGCCTAAAGTTCCCTCTTGATATCAATATCGTAGGAGAAATAGTTGGTATGGTAATAAACCAGGTTGTACTCCACAGGCCTGTCTCCTCGGTCACATACCATGCGCTCCCTTTTAAGAACAGGTATACTTTCCTCCATGTCCAAAAGCTGGGCAACCTTTTCACCCGGCATCACTGCTTTTAGCTTTTCTTTGGATACCGTGACCACGACATGATGATCATTCTCCAGCAGTTCATATAGCGGCTGATTAAAGTTTTCCTTTCCTGTAATTCCTACCCTCGGGTGAAAATAAGAAACCGAATAAAGGTACTTGGCGTCCTTGGCCCCTCTGACCTTCTGCAGTCGCCAAACTTCCCGCCCCTGTTCTATGGACAGTGCCTTGCAGACAGCAACATCAGCCGGCACACAATCCACGGCCACCATGTAATCCACCACATCGATTCCCTTGTTCCGCATTTCCTTGGTAAAGGAAATCCAGTTGTCAAGACGGGTGGAGATCTTTTGCTGGATCACTTTGGTCCCTACCCCTTTTTTCCTTTCCACAATGCCCTCATGGACCAGCTTATTGATTGCTTGCCTGATGGTATTTCTCGATACCCCCAAACTCTTGGACAAAGCCGTCTCCTTGGGCAAAAATTGTTCTCCGGTAAGATATTCTTCCTTCTGTACTAACTCCCTGAGATATTTCTCTATCTGAGCATGAAAAGGAACAGGACTACTATGATCCAGCTTAAAATCCATATAAAACGTATTTTCCACAATTTAACTAAAAGCTAAGATAATCATTAAACTTGGATAGCGAGTTGATAACTATCGAA
Source organism: Echinicola sediminis (assembly GCF_054777495.1). Taxonomy (NCBI): domain Bacteria; kingdom Pseudomonadati; phylum Bacteroidota; class Cytophagia; order Cytophagales; family Cyclobacteriaceae; genus Echinicola; species Echinicola sediminis. The sequence goes on from NZ_BAAHAP010000001.1 coordinate 3,959, forward strand.
AAGCTGTTTTTTTACTTTTCAGCCTTTGCCCAAGCCCTCAACTGGTTGATGGCAATGTACAACACGCCCGCAGATCCACGGAATGTACCCGAGCCTTCGGGTTGGTTGTCCACCGTATACCATTCGTAAAACCCTTCATTTTTCACCACTCTATCGACCATGGGCTGGATCTGTTCATTGGCCTCCTCTACAAAGCCGTATTTGACCAACTGCTGTATCATCCTTCCTCCAAACCAAGTCCAGTCCCCTCCGTTTTGATAGCTGTATTCCGGGTTCATGATCTTATTCTCAAAATAACCCTCCGGATACGGAGGATATACCGTAAGCCCTATAGACGGAGCACCGGCCTCTTTTACCCTTCTGACCATTTCATCCAAGGATAACTTGACCTCTTCCCTTGAAAGCAAACCAGCTTCTATCGCAATGGCCGTTCCGCCAAAATAGTAAATTTGGTTTTCGTCAAAATCTTCTGGAAATGGGGATCCCTCCAAATAAATATGGGGGATAAACTTTTTCTGGGCCTCATCCCAAAGGTACTTCCTGCTATTTTCAGCAATCTGATCACGGATCGGCTGCCATTTGGTTTTACCGGAAGGCAACATCTCCATCAAATTGTCCAAAGCAATTACCAACATGGCATTGTCATAGATATCTATAGCCCGATGGGTGTTTTCATCCAAATCCACTCCCCAACCATGCTCTGGCTGCACGTCTCCCCAGTCTGCAGTCGTGGCTCCCCAGATCAAACCGTACTCATCGGCATACCGGTGCTGTAGCAGGAAATCCATCGCCCACTCCAGTCGCTCCGCCACTGTTTTGTCTCCTACCTGTTCCTCAAGAATAGATTGGTCCCCCGTCACCTGAATGTACTTATACACTGTCTGCACCAATGAAGTCTCCTGATCTGTTTCCACCGTGTTTTTGTGACCCGCGTACCGGGGCTCTAGCTCAGAATAGCTAAAATCGGTCTCTCCCTCCCCGATGGATTCCGCTGGAGTAAAGCCGTCTATGATGTTCCCATCATCTCCCTGCATCCTAAAAAAGACCAATAAATTTTCCTTAAGCTCTTCTTGAGGATAAACTTCCGCTGCCAGTTCTATAAAGGTATTGTAATCACGGATCCAGACCTCTCTGTAACCGTCACCCGCATTGAAACCGGTTTTGGCAACCTCCAATGCTTTATCTATAACATATTGAAATTGTTTATTGGTCAGTATTGCATTGGCCAGTTCCTGATCTTCAGTATGCGCTTCTTCTGATGTGGGCGCTCCGCAGGCTACTGCCAATAAAATGATCCAGATAAGAAATCTACTTTTCATAACTTTATTGAGGGTTTATTGATTGTGCATTGAGGGAGGAGGATTTTGCGTACCCCAGTTCTTGTTTGGAGCGGCCCCCAGTGTAAATACCAAATGCCCCCCTTCCATCAACTTGTTTCTTTCTATCCAACTGTCTTTTATTTCCTCCCCATTCCAAGTCAGGGATTGGATATATACATTCCCGGGATCTTGGCTGACGGTTTCGATGACCAGCTCTTTGCCCGTATAATAATTCTCATCCAACTTGATCCTAATTCGTTCAAACAAAGGACTTGAAAATTGGAAGGTGGGGTTTTCGGCCGCATGCCCCTGCACATCAAAAAGCCCCATGGAAGCCATCACAAACCATGAACCCAATTGGCCTTGGTCTTCATCCTGACCTACCCCATAGCCGTGAAGCGGGGTGGTACCGTAAAAACCGTTTAAGATTTCCCTCACCCATTTTTGGGTCATCCAAGGCTTGCCAGAATAGTTAAACAGCCAGGCATTGTGCAATGATGGCTGGTTGCCGTGGTTGTAGCCTTTTTCTATGCCTGAAAAACTGTCAATATCTTCACTGGCTCCTCCAAACTGGCCTTCCCCGGCTTCTTCAAACATCTTCTCCAGCCTCTCATCAAACCTTTCCTGACCCATCAACCGGATAAGACCTGCTGGATCATGGGGGACATACCAGGTATATTGGAAGGCATTGCCTTCCTGAAATCCATCCCATCCCTTCATAGGATCAAAATCGGCTATGAATTCCCCGTTTTCCAGTTTGGGGCGGATAAATCCGGTCGATGCATCGAAGAGGTTTTCGTAGTATCCTGCCTGATCCATCAGCTTGCGGTAATTGGCCGTATCTCCAAGTGCTTTGGACATCTGGGCCACGGCGTAAGAGCTATAGCTGTACTCAAGCGTATGGGAGCCCCCAAAATTAAACACCCAGCCATTGGAGATCACTGTATCCTTATAGGGCACATAATGATCCTTGATAAAATAACTGAGGTCATACTTTCCATTGCCCAAATCCCTTCCATGGTATTCCATTTCATTTTTGAGCGCCGCCTCATACCCTGTTTTCACATCAAAATCCCGAATTCCAGCATGATAGGCGGAAGCCAATAATAAGCCCTGGAAGTTGGTCTGTACCCCATTGGTATATACCCCATTGGCTTCCCCGTCATGCAACCAGCCGCGGTCCTTATAAAAGTCCACATTGGACTGGACATATTCACTGAAATAATCCGGATAGGCAAGCGCCCAAAGCTGGCTCAGGTTCCAAAAACCGCCCCACATGCCGTCTGTATTGTAGTGGTGGTACTTGGGCACCCCATTTTCATCAAGAGGAATTTGACCGATTTTGTTGTCCACCTGCGGATACTGGCCATTCACATCGCTAGAAATCCCCCTGCCCAACAGCATATGATACAGACCGGTGTAAAACTTGACACGATCTTCTTCTTTTCCTCCTTCCACCTGGATGACATTCAACTTTTTGTTCCAAGCTTCTTTGGCATCGGCAAGCACCTGCTCAAACGGTTTTCCCTTTGACTCCGTTTCGAGGTTCAACCGCGCATTTTCAGTCGAGGTATAGCTAAGTCCCGTCCGAACTTCAAGCACTTCTCCCTCTTCCATTTCAAAGGAAAGATAAAGGCCATTGTTAACCCCTTTTGTGCTTTTCTCTTCCGGTGCTAGCGCTGCATCTACGAAGGAACCGACCTTCGATGGCTCCTTGCTGACCTGCGCCACGAAGTACATCCTGATGTACTTTCCTGGGTCGCAAAATTTGGCATATTCCGAATAGGTTTCTATATACCCTTCGATTTCCTTTTCATTCACCCATCTTGCTTCTGTCTGGATCACATCGCCGCTTTCTCCCTGCCGATGTCCCAAATCCATGATCAGGTTTGCCTCCTTGGTTTCTGGAAAAGTGTATCGCTGATAACCTACCCTCTCTGTGGCCGTAAGCTCGGTTTTCACCCCGTAATCCTTGAGAAAAACACGGTAATACCCAGGCTCTGCCTCTTCCTCACTTTTATCAAATCTTGAGCGGTAACCACTCTCAGGTGACTCCAAAGTTCCCGGTACAGTCTGCAATTCCCCCACAGTGGGCATATAAACCAGTCCTCCTATCTGGAATTCATGAAAATGCCCAAAGCCTTCAATCGATCCGTGGCGATCATCATAACCTGTGGGGCCCCAGCCTCCGGCACTGTTATAGGCGTTGGTATGAGGGGCAAGTTTTGCCATCCCAAAGGGCATTGCTGCAGGGGTATAAAAAAACCACCTCCCGTGAACCGACCCTATTTGGGGATCAACATAATCGATGAGCTTTGGTGCTTCTTTCTGTTCAACCTCCCTAGGCGCTTGACAGGACAGAAGAAAGACAAAGCAAATCGCTGATAAAACGGATATTGTGTGTACTTTTCTTAACATAGACTCAGGCTTATTAGTATTTCGTGCTGTCTTCACATTGACTTATGTCCCAAAGATAAAAAAGAAAAACAATATTATGTTTAAACATAGGGTCATTTCCTACAAAGGACAACCATGATATTTAGCATTTGACGGCGCAAGCTATTCCATAAATTTTAGTTTTTAAGAACACAAACGCTTATATTTTGTGTTCATTTTAGAGCTTATGATCCATCAACAGCTGGAGCTTTTAATTAAAGAACTTAAGGCGAAAAAAATTATTGCCAAAAATTTCATTGACCTCGAAGCCTATGACCGATTCATCAACGGCTTTGAACACATGGTCACCCTGCATGATATCGCCAACTACCGCCCCACCCATATCAATGATGTCTGCAAGGACTTCTACGGTTTTAAAAACAATTTCCTGAAGGGAATGGATTATATCTACTATATCAAAACCATTCATCCTTCTTACTACCCCACCCTCTTCAGATCTCTTACTTTCTTCAATGACAACCAAGAGGAATTCCTTGACCTGACCTATAAGCTAAAAGCTGCTGACGGCTCTTGGCACATCTTTGTGGGCACCACCAAAACAGTCAGCAGAACACCCGATGGCAAGCCAATGCAAGCCCTTTCCCTCTTGCTCCCAGAAAGTACCATTGCCCCAACCAACAACTCGACCTTGCTATTAATGGAACGGCTCACAAAAAGAGAGACAGAAGTATTGTTAAAATTAGCGGAAGGGAAAAAGGTAAGGCTCATCGCTCAGGATCTCTTCATAGCAGAAGAGACGGTAAAAAAACACAAGAAAAATATCTTCAAAAAACTCAACTGTAACAAAACCAGCGAACTGGTAAAACTGGTCTTTGAAAACGGAATAAAGTTTTAATACCGGCCACTGAATAAACATTATGGCCGGTATTATCATCATTTTCTCCGTTACAACTCAGGCTTCAGCCTTTCCAAAACCTCCTTGGCTTCATGCCAAGCCAGCCTTGGACCAAATTGACTCACTATACGTGAAGAAGCCAAACTGGCCAGTTTTCCACTGGAAGCATAGCTATGTCCATTGGTAATCCCATAAAGGAAGGCCCCGGCAAACATATCCCCTGCCCCGTTGCTATCCACTGCATCCGTGGCATAAGGTTCTATATCAATAAAGGTATCTCCATCAAAAATCATGGCACCGTTTTTCCCCTGGGTGATCACAAAATGCTTGGCCACTTTTTTAAGCTCCTCCCTGGCCTCGCCAAGATCTTCCTTTCCGGTGTAGAGCCTTGCCTCTTCCTCATTACAGAAAAGCATGTCCACGCTGGCACCTATCACCTCGACAAACCCTTCTCTGAAGTACTTCACCATGGCCGGGTCAGAAAAAGTCAAGGCCACCTTGGTCCCTGAACGCTCTGCCAACTTTTTTGCACGCTTCATCGCCTCCTTACCATTGGGTGAGGTAATCAGGTAACCTTCAATATACAGATAGTCGGCATCATTGATGATGGCTTCATTGATGTCAGCAGCAGAGAAGTCTTGGGTTATCCCCAGAAAAGTATTCATGGTCCGCTCAGCATCATCGGTGACCATCACCAGGCATTTTCCTGTAATCCCTTCTTCCAGCTGTTGCACATTAAGATTATGGTCTACCCCGGAAGCCTTGAGGTCTTCCACAAAAAACTTCCCCAAAGGGTCATTGGCGACGCGGCAATTGTAATAAGCACTTCCTCCAAACTGGCTTACGGCAATCACGGAGTTAGCGGCAGATCCCCCACACTGCTTTTTAGCCTCAACGGCATCGATCACCTGCATCAATTCATTCTGGCGCTCTTCATCCACCAAGGTCATCAACCCCTTCTCTATGCCATTTTCGGCTAGAAATTGGTCGGTAACTTTAAATTCCATATCCACCAAGGCATTGCCCATGCCCACTACGTCATATTTTTTCTTCATAGCTATTCAATGGACCGATCCGGCCCTCCTTATTTATTCGAAAATTTTATGTCTTTCAAAAGGTTTTTCCCTGTCAAAGAGGTAACGATAAGTATGATGAGTCTTATAAATGATCGCATTGAGCTGTTCACATACCCGCATCATCTTAGGGCTGAAATCCCCAATCCAGTTCATCTCAATGGTCTCATAAGGAAAGGATTTCTGGTTGGACATTTCATTGTATTTCTTCACCATGGCACTTTCCACTCCCTTGCCCTGGTGCTCCGGCACCACTCCAAATACCAAGCCGAGCATCTTTTCTGGGGGGTTGAACAGTTTATGGTATAAAAATTTCATTTTGCCAATCCAGTCTAACTTCCCGTTTACATATTTGAAAATCTGATTCAATTCCGGAATCGAAATAAAGAAGCTGACAGGCTCCCCTTTGAAAAACCCAAAATAGATCAATTTCTCATCCACCACCGGCTTGAGCTTTTTGAGCATGACCTGAGCTTCCTTGATGGACATGCTTTTGCCCATATGCCTTGCCCAGGCCTTATTATACACCGTTGTGAAATATTCTGGAAACTTTTCTGAAAGCTCCTTCCCCTTGAGGTACCGGTAATCATAATCGGGATCATCGATGGTGATTGCTGCCCTTTTGTGAAATTTCGGATCGAAATCCACTCCTTTCACCTGCCGCATATAGGTGTATTGCTTGAAATAGATCTTAAAGCCGTAATCCTCAAAAAACTTTTGGTAATAAGGAAAATTCCACGGCATGTTATAATTGGCTGGAGAAAAACCGTCCACCAGCAATCCCCACCATTTGTCTCTCTCACCAAAATTTACCGGACCATCCATTGCCTCCATTCCCTTCTCCTTCAGCCAGGCCTTGGCGGTATCAAACAGCAAAAAGGCTGCCTTCTGATCATCCACACATTCAAAAAAGCCCATTCCGCCCGTAGGCTGCTTATCCTTCCACTTCGGGTTGGTAAAAGCGGCAATCCTGCCAATGGTGTGGCCATGGTCATCTTTAAGAAGCCATCGCTTTGCTTCTGCACCTCTTCTGAAAAGCTTGTTCACCTTGGGATCAAATAAGCCATTGATATCCGCATCCAAAGGCCTGATCCAATTTTTCTCCTGTTTGTACAGGTGCACGGCCATCTCCAAAAACTCCCGCGAATCCGCGGAACTGGTCACCTCCAGTAATTTCATTTTCCCCGTTTTTTTGAAAGGCTAAAAATAGGGAGTTTTAGGGGGAATATAAAAGATGCCCGATGGATAAGCGCATCCTGTAAGTTATTTCTTAAACAACAACTCCTGGTAATACTTAAAACGCACAAAGCCCCAGGACTTCAAAAACTCTTTCTTACTCACCAACCCTTTGGCTTTGAGTCTGCGGTAGTCTATAAAAGGCCGATAAACCACAAAATAAGAAAAAAACAGCGCGGCAAAGTTCATCCTGCCGATATAATCAAATATAAAGAGCTGCATCACGATCATGATGGGCAAAATAGTGGCTAGATGATAGGCTATGAGTTTTTTCATTTCCCCTGAGATTGGTAAAAACTACTTTTCACGCACCACACTCCTCATAGGAACGGAAGCACATTGCGGGATTATTTTACTAGCTCCCCCTCGGCAACAGCACCTGCATTATTGTAATTTATAAAAATATCTCAAAAAAACACTAACAAACCCTATAAAAACACAAAAAGGCCAGCCCGAAAGCCAGCCTTTTTTACCAGTTTTATCTACTTTTCCTTTTAATCGACCACTTCTCCATAAAGGTCAAACTCTGTCGCTTCTTTCACTTTCACCTCCACAAAGTCCCCTATCCTGCAGTAATGCTTCGAAGCATCAATCAACACCTCATTATCCACTTCTACAGAATCGAACTCTGTCCTTCCCACAAAGTATCCGTTTTCCTTTTTGTCTACCAAGACCTTAAAGGTTTTGCCGATTTTCTCCTGGTTGAGGTCAAAAGAAACCTGCTCCTGAACCTCCATAAGGTGGTTGGCCCTGGCCTGCTTTTCTTCTTCAGGGAGATTATCCTCCATGGAATAGGCATGGGTATCCTCTTCATGCGAATAGGTAAACACACCTAAACGCTCAAATTTCATTCTCTCCACGAAATCCACCATCTCCTGAAACTCTTTTTCCCCTTCTCCAGGATGGCCGGCGATCAAGGTGGTTCTTATGGCAATGCCGGGTATTTTTTCCCGTATGCGATGGATAAGCTCTTCCTGCTTTTCCCTGCTGGTGCCCCGTCTCATGATTTTCAGCACTTCACTGGAACCGTGTTGAAGAGGAATATCCAGATAGTTACAGATATTGGGATGGGCTGCCATCACGTCAATCACATCCATTGGGAACCCTGTTGGATAGGCATAATGCAGTCTCACCCAATCTATTCCGTTCACATCGGCCAAGGCTTCCATCAGCTGGGCAAGCCTTCTCTCCTTATACAGGTCCAAACCGTAATAAGTGGAATCTTGGGCAATCAACAGCAGCTCTCTGGTTCCATTGGCAGCCTTATGCTCGGCTTCTCTAACCAGTTCCTCTATAGGCTTGGAAACATGCCCTCCACGCATCAAAGGAATCGCGCAAAAAGAGCATGGCCGGTCACAGCCCTCAGAGATCTTCATGTAGGCATAATGGGAAGGATGCGTCAACAATCTCTCCCCGACCAGTTCGTGTTTATAATCGGCTTTGAACTTCTTAAGGAGAGCCGGCAAATCACGGGTACCGAAGAAGGCATCCACTTGGGGGATTTCTTTTTCAAGATCGTCCTTATAACGCTGGGAAAGACAGCCCGTCACATAAACCTTTTCTACCAAGCCTCTTTCTTTGGCATCCACATACTGTAAAATCGTATCAATAGACTCCTGCTTGGCATTATCTATAAAACCACAGGTATTGATAATCACAATATTATTATCCTCTTGCTGGGATTCATGGGATACCTCCACACCATTCCCCTTCAACTGCGTCAACATCACCTCTGAATCCACCAAATTTTTGGAGCATCCCATCGTGATGATGTTTACCTTATCCTTTTTTAATGTTCTCGCCTTCAAATCTTTTCTTTATTTGCTGCATGCAAAAGTACGAAAAGTTAGGCAAGAGTAAAGAACAATCATTCAAGAACCTCATCCCCACTCTTTTCTCTACTTCACGCTGTCTAGACTTGCCTTCTGGCTTCATAGGCCAATAGTCAGAAAACTTTCTTATCCGTATATCTGTAACCACCTCTGACTAAATATTTTCTTTCAAGCCTCCTTCTATAGGGACTGGGCTAAAAATAGTCATGCCATGACCTTGGGTCATGGCATGACTGCATAATTTACTTACCTAATGGGAATGGAAGCATAAAAATCACACTTCCCAACCTGGTCTATATTCTCTGCCCACATACTGATTGGCAGCCTCAAGGTTGGTGATCAACATCTTATCCCCATCCCACAGCAGTTTCTTTCTGCCATAGAATTCCATTTGTCCTCGGGAATTCTCCCTTCTCAACATATAACTTCGGATAGCCAAATTACCCATCAATACGGTCTCGGTCATTGGCCCGGCATAGTCAAAAGAAGAGGTCAGCCCCTTATGTTCATTACTGCCAAAACCTGCCTTACAGGCGTCCACCCATTTGCGTTGGTGACCATACTCAGGTTCAGGGAAGTCCTCTGTTTCCGGACCAAACTCAGTGGTCCCGTCATTGAGGTAAAGTTTCGGCATTAGCGGAGAACTATCGTTGATATTGGTGGAAATGATTCCTTTTTCACCGATGATCAGCACGCCGTTGGCACTATCCTGGCCTCCGATGTCATGATCGGCTGGAATGATGTCTGGATGTGCAGGACGTATGCCTCCATCCATCCAGGTCATCTCAATGGGAGACTTGCTCTTATCCGTCGCATCGAAATGCAAGGTAATGAAGGAAGATGCCGGACAGCCTTCGGGATGATAATCCGGCGTCCACATCTGACTGTACACCGCCCCAACGCTGCATTCTGCATCCTTAGGGTAATGCAGGCCTAAAGTTCTGAAAGGAATGTCCACCAAATGGCACCCTACATCTCCTAGAGCTCCAGTTCCATAATCCCACCAGCCTCTCCAGTTGAACGGATGCAAATTAGGCGTGTAAGGGATCTTTTTGGCAGGACCTAACCATAGATCCCAGGCAAGATCGTCAGGCTTCTGACCGGAAGCGGGTTTTGGGAAGGCATTCCCCTGAGGCCATACCGGCCGATTTGTCCAGATCTGTACTTTGGAGATCTTTCCGAGCTTTCCGGAATCGATCCATTTCTGCACCATCCCCAGCAAGGGATTGGATCCCCCTTGGTTACCCATCTGGGTCACGATTTTCTTGTCTCTGGCCATTTGTGTAAGCATCCGGGCCTCGCGGATATTATGGGTCATCGGCTTTTGGACATACACATGCACCCCTCTTTCCATGGCATAAGCCGCCGCAGGACCGTGTACGTGGTCCGGAGTGGAAATCGTCACCGCATCGATGTCCTTCTCTTTTTCAAGCATTTCCCTGTAATCAGCATACAACTTGGCATTAGGGAAGTTTTTAACTGACTGGGAAGCCGAACCTGAAAAATCCACATCACACAAGGCCACTACCCTCTCCCTACCGTTCACAGAGGCGTGTTTGATATCACTTGCCCCTTTACCTCCTGCTCCAATAGCCGCCAGATTCAACTGATCACTTGGGGCAGTATAACCTACTCCGCCCAAAACATGTCGTGGAACGATAAGTACAGAGGAGGCTAATGCTGCATTTTTAATAAAATTTCTTCGTGAATTGTCACTTGTCTTTTTGGGCTCTTTCATAGGCTATTATTACATAGGTTTTGTTTAATCGAATTAGCAGCCTCAATATAGACATTTTATTCCTTATTCATGAAAAATCCATATAATGTTTCCATAAAAGAAAGACTCCCAGCCCTCCCTCCTGTTCATAACGCCAGGACCTTCTCCTCGGGCCATCTTTCCTAAACTACCAAAACATAAAAAGCTAAAATTTGGGCATACAGGGAATAAAAACAACTGAAAATCACGAGGACAGCTTCATGATAAAACTTTTTGGGCCTTTCCCGACCCCTTATTCTATATTAATTAATTATTAACTAAGCACTTTTGATTTAAACTATTCATAACGACACATTTTCCCTGTTCGAAATGAAAATATCTACTTTTGGTACTCGTACAGCAAACGATAACTTTTTAAACTCCATGCTTTACTTTTTAAAGAGGCGCTGGTGCGAATCGGCGCCTTTTTATTTGCTGTATGTATAGTTGTGAGTATTGAGTAGCTAGTATTGAGTATTAAGTAAAATGTATATCAGCTGGTCCGGATTTGCAATCCGGGCTTTCCAATTATCGGGGATTTAAAATCCCTTTAAAAATAATTCTGTCCGCTAGTCTGGATTTTACAATTCTTAGGGAATTGAAATCACGATTCTCTGCTAGTCCGGATTTGCAATCCTGACTTTCCTATTAAAAGAGAGTGGAAATCCACAGCAAAACTCATTCCCTGAATTCAATCCTCCACCAACTCCATCAGGTAAAAGGTCTCAAAATCCTGCTCTTCCCCTAGTAGGTCTTTATTCTTCGACGCCAACATCTTGCCGTCCGGCATAACCGCTTGAATAAACCTCACCTTGGAGGGCACCTTTACACTTCTGTTCACCAGCTGCTGCTTTTTATCAAAAACTGACAGATAAAATGGATTCATCTCTGCTTTACGCAACGGATCATCTGCCAATTCCTCCGTGTACCTATCGGCATCTATTCCATTTTTATAAACTGCAATTAGATAACCTCCTATATCGAAAATAGACTCAACCTCTCCCGGTCTCATTTCTTTAAAATTTCTGTCAAACTGAAAAGAAGCCTGATTTTCAGATGGAATGATATCCACAAACTCTTCTCCACCAAAGTTGACGGATCGAAGATAATCAATGGCCATTCCATTAATTTTATACACATGCAATGACGGCTCATTCTTCAGCAACATGTAAATCAGATCGCCTATCTTGGTAATAAAAGGATAAACGCTACTATAATATTGGCCATCCTTATACTTACTGATCTCAGGAATTGGAAGAACCGGGGTCAAACTACCATCCTTTAGATCAATAAAGTCCAAATAATACTCCCTATACCCCTCACTTCGTCCTCCTGAAATCTGCCCCAAAAGCATATCTTCTGAAATGCTGTAAATTTTCTTTCTTTGTGTCCAATTGTAGAACTCTATTTTAAAAGGAAGGGGAATATCTTCCACATGACTTCCGTTTTTCTCAAATACGGCCAGATCCCCATAATTATTGGCCACCAAAAGTTTATCTTCTTTATAAAAGCCTAATGAAACCATACTGTTGATGGGATTGGGCCGGTCTCCTCCCCTGGAATATTGCTGATGAATCTTTCCCCTTTGGTCAAAAATAATTAAATCATTGGTCTTAAAATTAAACCCTACAATTTCCCCTGAAGTAGGATGAACATCCGTAATTTCCAGATCTCCGAGATAATCCAGCCTTATGGAATCCACTATTTCCAAATGGAAGGACTTACTTTTCACATCTTCATTCACTTGTTGCCTTTCAGACTTGTTTTCACAAGACAAGAAGACAGTCATCACACCTGAAAAGGCTAAAAATCCTTTAAAAAAATTCATCTTTTTCATATTTAAAATTTGTATACTTGTTAACCAATTCCAACTTCCCTCGATAGACCGTAAAGTCTTCTTCCTCCAAATCTTTCCTTGCTGGTTTCATAAACCAAAGTTCATCATTAAACACCCTAAAACTATCATAAGCCATATCCGGCAGATCAACATGATAGGTTAAGACCTTCCCATCATTAATCAAGAGTAAATCCGGTCTTAACTTTTCTCTTAACTCCTGCCGCTTTCGTTCAAGTACTTCTTTATCTTTTACTCCTTCCAAATCCCTCAACTCCTCTTGGGTCGCAGATCGGGTATAACTGATCAGAATATTATCACCGACTTTGTCCAGCCCTAAAATCCGAGCCGTATAATTACTTTCCTTTAAGGTTCCATAGGCCACCTTTTGAAAATCATCCCCAACACCTCCTTCAAAACCAGGAATATCCAGATCATAAGCTTCCAACAGTATAGGCTCCTTACCTGAAAAATCATATTCATACAACACATCTTCATTCTGGAAGGCCAAATACAGCTTCTCCCCTTCCTTCTCATAAAAAAATACGGGACGAAAATCCTCAAACACAAAAGCCTTTCCATTCAAAAACTTACTACCCTCTGGAAAAGGAAGCAGCTGTTTTTCCTCCCCACTTTCTAAATCCGTCATCAAGAGATTTTTACGACGTCTAAAGAAGTCACTGTCCCACCCCTGATCCCCCATCAGGTCTCTATGGTGCAAAAGATAAACCTTACCATCCTTCTCTATCACTTGACTCGTCCTGAAAAGATTGATCAGTTTATGAAAAGATCTGGGCATGGTCAATGATCTTTTTGAAAATACCAAAGTTCCATCTGGACTAAACGCCTTAATTCCCATCATGGCATCATGGGTCACAACATCCCCATCCGGCGTACAGACCAAGTTATCCGTCACCATCATAAATGCCCCTGGGTCATCCCCCTTTCTTTCCCAATCGTGGACAAGGTTACCTGATTTATCGAATGCCATCACTCTTGGCCTACCTGCATCCCTAAAAAAAATATAATCGTCAGAAACAGTCTGAAAAAAAGGCAACTGGGCAATTATCCCTTTAAAATTCAGTGAATCTATTACCGATATCCTTGCAGGGTATTCCTTTTTGGAACCATTTATTTTCTTTTCCCCACAAGCACATACAACCAACAAACCTATTAAAAACAAGCTATTCGATTTCATTCCTTAACCAATCTAGTTTTATAAAAAACGGTATAATCATTCTCTCTTTCTTGAAAATCCACATCAAACCAAACCTCCTCATCCCCTCTAACCTTGGCCAACAAACCAAAATATTCCGGCATTACTATATCAGCACTTAAAACCTTCCCATCCCAAACTCTTAAATGCTCCTTATTGATTTTACCTACCTCTTCAAAGCATTTCATAATATCATCTTGGTGTGCTGCATACAATTCTTTCACCACACCAGGAGGCGCACCTTCAGAATAACCTATCAAGAAGCGATTGGACGATAAATAATCCAATGTTTTGACCTTTCCATAATAAAAGTCAACAATACCAAATGCTCCATCACCTGACTCCTCTTCCACACCCACAGCTTGATAAAACACTTCAAATGGCAAAGACTGCTCACTAACTGGCCCCTTAGAAAAATCCCCTGTATAAGCAAATATCTTGGGCTCATTGCTAAATGAAACAAAAAGCGTATCACCTGAGCTAGTCAAAACAGGCTTAATATACACATCATGAAAAAGATGAGTTTCAGAGGAAAACCGGCTTTCTTTTGGGAAAGGCACAAGCGGCTCAAAAACACCTTTGACAGGATCTAAGCGTTCCAACTGCCTGGACAGGGATTGATGCTTCATGGTAAACCCAAGATCAGCATACCGGCCTTGATAAAAAGAAACAAAATCTCCCCCTAAGGGGACGGTATTCTTGGCATAAGGAACAATAAACCTAAACATTGGCGGAAAATCAGGCTTAAACTCCCTAACCAGTCTTCCTTGGAGATCATACTGAAATTGCCCCCTCTCAGAGATCAACAAGAAACTATTATTCCCCATAAAAACAGTCTTTCCCGTATGATAAGAACCATATTCCCCTGGCCCTTCTCCATTCAGATCCAGTTTTCTTATCAGCTCCCCTTCCTTGCTGAACACCAAAAAAACTTCATTTGACTGATCATAGCCCAGAAATGTACTGCCATCCGGTGATATATCCTGAAGATACACTTGCCCCAAATAATCCAGTACCAGTGAATCCACCAGCTCTACCTTCCAAACGTCCTCCAGAAGCGCTTCAGAGCGTCTTTCTGAAGAGGTACATGACTCCAAAAACAGCCACAAAAAAAGCAGCCAAAAACATTCTCTTAAAAACATACACAAAAATTTTAGCCCCAATATCAAAAAACATTACAACACATCAAAGAAAAGGTTAGTTAATAAAAAGCTCTCTTGAATCACCAAGAGAGCCCGACAATAAAACTGAGTCTAGTCTTACTTTCTTAGATTCAAATGAAAGTCCGCAAACCTTCCAGGTTTAAAAGTGAAGCCCACTCAGATTGGAGATTTGCACCCATAAAACCTGGAAGGTTTTACATCTAAACATATACTCCGCTAGTACTTTTGCCTGGGGCTGTCACCCCAGGCTAATATAAGTTCGCCCCTTTAGGGCGGCCCCTTTCTCCACTGATCGCCACCCTACAAAGAAATTTGTTTGTGTAAGACTCAAAAAAATCTACTTATGAGAAAGGCTCCCCAACAATCTTTACTAACTTTTAATCCTCTAGTCAGGATTTTACAATTCTTAGGGAATTGAAATCACGATTCTCTGCTAGTCCGGATTTGCAATCCGGACTTTACAATTCTTAGGGATTTGAAATCCCGACTCCCTGTAAAACAAAACCTGACGCTCCACTCGTACAGACTTACAATCCTACCTCAAAAAAAAGGGGGATTTCTATCCCCCAAGCAATTTGTTTAAATCTTTATTAACTTTTAACCTGCCGGCCTAACAAACTAGCAGATTCTTGGACTACGACTTCTGCTTAAACAGCGAATCCACAAACTCTGTACGGTTAAAAATCTGCAGATCCGTCATTTTCTCACCTACACCGATGTATTTTACCGGAATCTTAAACTGATCAGAAATCCCAATGACCACACCACCTTTGGCCGTGCCATCCAATTTGGTAATGGCCAAAGCATTGATCTCTGTGGCCTTGGTGAATTCCTTGGCCTGAATAAATGCATTTTGTCCCGTGGAACCATCCAGCACCAGCAAAATCTCATGTGGCGCATCATCGATAAACTTCTGCATCACCCGCTTGATCTTGCTCAGCTCATTCATCAGGTTTACCTTGGTATGAAGCCTCCCCGCAGTATCCACGATCACCACATCTGCACCCATATCCACCCCCTTCTTCACCGTATCAAAAGCCACCGAAGCCGGATCAGCATTCATCCCATGCGAAACCACCGGCACTCCCACACGCTCTCCCCAAAGGATCAACTGGTCCACTGCCGCTGCCCTAAAAGTATCTGCAGCTCCTAAAACCACCGACTTGCCGGCAGATTTGAACTGATGGGCCAGTTTGCCGATAGTGGTTGTTTTCCCAACACCATTGACCCCAACCACCATAATGACATAGGGCTTTTTATCCTTGGGCAATTCAAAATTGGAAAGATCTTCAGCGTTGTTTTCCTCCAGCAGCCCCACAATTTCTTCGCGCAGGATTTTGTCCAGCTCGGCCGTATTCACATACTTATCCTTCGCTACACGTTCCTCTATTCGCTGAATCACTTTTATCGTGGTGTCCACCCCTACATCGGAGGTAATCAACACCTCCTCCAGCTCATCCAACACCTCATCATCCACCTTGGACTTACCGATAACTGCCTTTCCCAGCTTGGTAAAAAGATTTTCACTGGTTTTTTGGAGCCCCTTGTCCAGGCTCTCTTTTTTATCCTTAGAAAAAAAACCAAAAATTCCCATAGTCATTCACTTGTTTGCCCCGAATATAATCATAAAATCCCTCCCGAAACCAATCGAGAGGGATTATCCTTTTTGCATTACGATTTAAGCAAGGCAATTATTTTGCAAGGGTATCCTTCACCTCAGTGGTAGGTACCATTTCTTCTCTGAAAGTGTATGCACCGGTTTTCTCAGACTTAACCGCCTTGATTACCTTTGCGTAAGTTACACCACCTTCTTTTTTCAGGGTTGCTACTACTTTCTTAGCCATATCCTTTAGGTTTTATGACAGCTTCCAAAACGGACCTGTCTGCTCCTTAAAATTATTTAATTTCTTTATGAACCGTTACTTTCTTAAGGATTGGGTTGAATTTTTTCAGCTCCAATCGCTCAGTAGTATTTTTACGGTTTTTGGTTGTGATATATCTTGAAGTGCCTGGAACACCACTGTTTTTGTGCTCTGTACATTCCAAAATCACTTGAACTCTGTTTCCTTTCTTAGCCATCGCTCTATCTATTTATTGATTTGGAAATGATTACTTAATGATAATGTGTCCTTCTGCTTGAGCTTCCTTCAAAACAGCACTGATGCCTTTTTTGTTGATAGTCCTCAATGCTTTGGAAGAAACCTTCAACGTGATCCAAGCATCCTCCTCAGGCACATAGAAGCTTTTCTTGTGCAGGTTAGGATAAAACTTACGCTTGGTCTTGTTGTTCGCGTG
The DNA here is from genome assembly GCF_054777495.1 of Echinicola sediminis. NCBI lineage: Bacteria > Pseudomonadati > Bacteroidota > Cytophagia > Cytophagales > Cyclobacteriaceae > Echinicola > Echinicola sediminis. The sequence continues at coordinate 20,975 of NZ_BAAHAP010000001.1, forward strand.
CGATACATTATTACCTACTCGAGGTCTTTTACCGGTGATGTCACAAACTTTTGCCATGATATATGATCGTAATTTTTAAGACGTTTTTCTAATTGAGTTTGCAAATATCGGAAGTTTTCGGGAATAACCAAAAGAGCCTCCAAAAATTATTAGCTAAATGATTGTAATTCATCCAACTTATCTTCAAACACCCTTCCGACAGCACAGCAAACACTTCCTTCAGCCAATTTCCGGCCGCTCCCCCTTGTATCCTCAGGGCATTTCTTATATTTGTTTTAAACAGTCGACCCAAATATACAAAAAATAAAAATACATAGCTTATGATGGAATCAATCACATCCAGCCAACAAGCCATTGAATTGGAAAACAAGTACGGCGCCCACAACTACCACCCACTACCGGTAGTCCTCACCAAAGGAGAAGGCGTCTTTGTATGGGACGTCGAAGGAAAAAAATATTATGACTTCCTCTCCTCTTATTCCGCAGTAAACCAAGGCCACTGCCACCCCCGCATCAAAGAAGCCTTGATAGAACAGGCAGGAACGCTCACCCTAACCTCAAGGGCCTTTCATAACGACACCTTGGGACCATTTGAAAAGTTTTTGAGCGAGTACTTCGGCTTTGACAAGGTGCTCCCGATGAACACCGGTGCCGAAGGAGCGGAAACCGCCATTAAAATCGCCCGAAAATGGGCCTATGAAAAAAAAGGCATTCCCGAAAACAAAAGCACCATCTTGGTAGCTGAGAACAATTTTCACGGCAGAACCATTACCATCATCTCCTTTTCCAATGATGAAAACGCCAGAAAAAACTACGGGCCTTATACTCCTGGATTCACCACCATACCTTATAATGACACCAAAGCCTTGGAAGAAGCTCTTGAATCCAATAAGAACATTGCAGCATTTTTAGTCGAACCCATACAGGGAGAAGCCGGAGTATTCGTACCCAAAGAGGGATACCTTAGAGAGGTTGCCTCTCTATGCAAAAAGCACAATGTCTTATTTATAGCGGACGAGATCCAAACGGGCATTGCCCGTACGGGAAAAATCCTTGCCTGTGACCACGAAAACGTCAAACCTGACATGCTCATCCTTGGCAAAGCCATCTCAGGAGGCTTTTACCCTGTTTCAGCAGTACTTACCGACGATCACATCATGGAAGTCATCAAACCTGGCCAGCACGGTTCTACCTTTGGGGGAAATCCCCTGGGAGCCAAAGTTGCCATGACAGCCCTCAGTGTGGTAAAAGATGAGAAACTGGCAGAAAACGCCCACGAACTGGGCAACCTATTCCGGGACAGAATGCAAAAACTGGTGGAAAAATCAGACCTGGTCACTTTAGTCAGAGGCAAAGGACTGCTCAACGCCATTGTGATCAACGACAGCGAGGACAGCGACACCGCTTGGAATATTTGTGTGAAACTTAAGGAGAACGGCCTCTTGGCCAAACCCACCCACGGAAACATCATCCGGTTTGCACCGCCACTGGTGATTACCGAGGAACAACTCCACGAATGCTGTGACATCATTGAGAAAACCATCTCAGACTTTGTCAAATAAATGAAAACGCCGGCCCCTACATTGGGCCGGCTTTTATTTTTTAGGACAGGCCAACCTTCACAAGCCCCTCATCGTAAACCTCCCAAAACAAAAACAAAGACCTTTTTCACTAACTTTGCCTACTGAGCACACTATAACTATAGATAAAGCATGTACAAAAGACCAAGAAGAAACCGTAAATCTTCTGCCATCAGGGCCATGGTGGAAGAAACCAGGCTTTCTGTCAAAGATTTCATATTCCCCATTTTCGTCATTGAGGGGAACAATAAAAAAGAGGAAGTTGCATCCATGCCGGGCATATACCGCTTTAGCACGGACTTACTTCTAAAGGAAATAGAAGAATGCATGAACCTTGGCATTAATGCTTTTGACATTTTCCCAGCATATCCTGAGGACAAGAAGGACAAGTACGCTACCGAAAGCCACAACCCGGACACCTTTTACCTAAAAGCCATCGATAAGGTCAAATCCTCCTTTCCCGAAGCCTGCATCATGACGGACGTTGCCATGGACCCCTACAGCAGTGACGGACACGATGGCCTGGTGGAAGACGGAAAAATCCTCAACGATGAAACCCTGGAAATCCTCGCCAAAATGGCCGTGGCACAAGCACAGGCAGGCGCCGACATCATCGGCCCCTCCGACATGATGGACGGCAGGGTCGCTTACCTTAGAAAATCCCTGGACAGCGCAGGCTACAAAGACGTCTCCATCATGTCCTACACCGCCAAATACGCCAGTGCTTTTTACAACCCATTCAGGGACGCCCTGGATTCCGCCCCAAAAGCAGGAGACAAAAAAACCTACCAAATGGACCCCGCCAATCTTCATGAAGCTTTAATCGAAGCCCAACTCGACGAAGAAGAAGGGGCTGACTTTCTCATGGTCAAGCCTGCCTTAGCCTACCTGGATGTTATCCGGCTGCTCAATGAAAACACCCAGCTTCCCATCGCGGCGTATAACGTCAGCGGAGAATACGCTATGGTAAAAGCCGCGCATCAAAAAGGATGGCTTGACGGGGAACGCATAATGTTGGAGTCTTTGCTCAGCATCAAAAGGGCCGGAGCAAAAATCATCCTCAGCTACTTTGCCAAAGAATTTGCCCTCACACAAAAATAACACACAGCAACAGCCACTCAAAAGCCATCCGACAAACCGGATGGCTTTTTTTTGTTTTATACCACCCAACCTTCACACTATTTTTGCAAAACCTAAATAAACCGGTTCATTTTTCAACCTACCTCCTCCCCAACAAAAACCTCTAAAAAACAGAGATCTATTTTTAAACCTCGAACAAATCACATGATTATTTTAAAATATTTCCAAAAAACCCATTAAAACGAAACATAAAAACCAAATACCATCACTTATCACACGAACACCACAACTTTTTTCAACAACATGAAATAAAATTTTAAAAAAATTACAGACTCCAAAAAACCCCTTAATTTTCATTTTTTTCAAGTTTTTGGAGTTTTTAGGATATTTTCAAACCCTATTTTATTTCTTTTTGTGCTGAATCTATAAAAATCAGTTTGTTTTTTTACGAAAAAAATATTTACCTTTATATCACTGTTAATTGATGACCCAATAAAAAAAATTGAAAAATAAGTCTATCTAAACATTCAACTGTATGAAATGGAGTTTTAACGAACTAGCAGAAGTAAGTACCGAAGTGCTGTCCCAAGGGGCAGACCTTTCAGCAAACATCACCCAAAACTTACTCACCACTAACAACGTGTGGATGATGCTATCCACAGCATTAGTATTCATTATGCACCTTGGCTTTGCCGGGGTGGAAGCCGGCTTTGGCCAGGCCAAAAACACAGTGAACATTTTGTTCAAAAACACAGTAACCCCCATTCTTGGGATTGTCACTTACGCCATCTGTGGGTTCTTCTTAATGTACCCAGGCTTTGATGTTCCAGGCTGGTTTGGATTTGACGGATCAGGTTGGAGCATGTTCTGGTTCGCTCCAGAAACTGCCGACGTTTCTGCAGGCTACGCTGATGGTGGCTACACTTACTGGACTGACTTCTTGTTCCAGGCCATGTTTGCCGCCACTGCCGCAACCATTGTATCCGGAGCGATCGCCGAAAGGGTTAAATTAGGCGCTTACCTACTTTTCACCCTCATTTATGTAGGCATTGTTTATCCTATCATCGGTAGCTGGAAATGGGGCGGAGGAGTCCTTGACGATTGGGGATTCTACGATTTTGCAGGCTCAACGCTTGTCCATTCCGTTGGTGGATGGGGAGCCCTTGCAGGTGTAATCCTAGTAGGTCCACGCCTTGGTAAATACGTAAACGGAAAAACCGTTGACAAACCAGGCGCCAGTGTTCCTTTGGCTGTAATCGGTGTATTCCTTCTTTGGTTAGGATGGTTCGGCTTCAACGGAGGCTCCGTACTTTCTGCAGACCCTGCCTTGGTATCCTTTGTATTGGTAACCACTTCTCTGGCTGCATGTGCCGGCGGACTTGGCGGATTCTTGGCTGGATACTTTGTTTTCAAAAGACTTGACTTAGGAATGGTATTGAACGGAATTTTGGCCGGACTTGTAGGCATCACTGCTGGCGCAGACGTTATCAACCCGGGACCAGCCATCCTTGTAGGCTTTATCGCCGGACTACTCGTTGTGTTCTCAGCCGTACTTCTTGACAGAATGAAACTGGATGATGTAGTAGGAGCCGTTTCAGTACACCTTACTTGCGGTATCTGGGGAACACTTGCTGTTGGCCTATTCTCTACCAACCCTGACCACTCCTTTATGACGCAGCTTACCGGTGTGATCATCTGCGGAATTACCGCCTTCACTTGCGCCTTCGCAATCTTCTACCTACTTAAAGTAACGGTAGGGATCAGGGTATCTGAAGAACATGAAAAATCCGGACTGGATTCTCACGAACACGGAATCAGAGGCTACACTATCGTTTACGACGAATAGTCTCCAAACAACATTTACCACAACACCCCCCTTTTCCTGTCCAACCGACAAACCAACCCTTTGAGGTTGGGCAGGAAATCTTTTGTCGGTCAATCCTAACAATCAACTTTAATCTAAAGTAAAATGAAAAAACTTCGACTATTAATTGTACTAGCATTTTTAGGTTCTTTCACTGCGGCAATGGCCCAGGACGATTCTAAAGTATCCATCTCAGGCTCAGTAGACGCCTATTATCGCGCTAACTTAAGTGCCCCTAACAAGGACATGACCAACGCGGAAGGACAATCTATGGGAATTCAGGCTCCAGCAACTTCTTTTGCGAACCTACCTGGCTTCTCCCTTGGGATGGCGAACATCATAGCCGCCTATGAAGGCGAAAAAGTAGGTTTCGTTGCCGATCTGGTCTTCGGACCTAGAGGAGAGGATGCCGTCTTCGGATCACCTCTTTACACCGGAGGCGTAGCAGGTAGTTCTCAAATCGTGAACCAACTTTACATGTACTGGAACGTAAATGATGCCGTTACCTTCACCATCGGTAACTTCAACACTTACCTAGGCTACGAGGTAATCTCCCCTACCGGGAACTTCAACTACTCCACTTCCTACATGTTCTCTTACGGCCCCTTCTCACACACAGGCCTGAAAGCAGACATTGCCCTTTCAGACAACTGGTCATTGATGGCTGCCGTAATGAACCCTACCGACATGACAGAATTCAACCTTGCCGGAACCTATACCGCCGGTTTACAACTTGGATACGAAAATGATAACGGAGGAACTTGGTTAAACTTCCTTTACGGTGATCAAGACGGAAAGCTTGATTCGGAAAATGTGATGATGGCAGGTACCTCTTCTATGGGAAGCACTTTCCAAGTAGACCTTACTACTGGATACAATGTAACCGAAGCTGTCTATCTTGGCCTGAACGCCACCTACAATACTACTGCAGCCGGAGAAACCTATAACGGAAGCAGCATCTCCGATATTGATGGAGACGGTTCCGGTTTTTACGGTATTGCCGGTTACGCACAGGCAGCCACTTCTGAAAAATTCTCTGTCGGACTGAGAGGCGAGTATTTCAACGTATTCAACAGCGGCCTTGAGGGCGTTGTTGGACTGGACAATGCCGGCGACGGAAATGTCTTTGCAGTGACCTTATCTGGCAATGCCAAAATCACTAACAACCTTACCCTGATTCCAGAAGTAAGACTGGATTCAATGTCTGAAGAAGATTTCTTCTTCAACAACGACTTGGCAGCATCTAAAAGCTTGTCATCATTCTTACTAGCAGCCGTATTCTCTTTCTAATTTTTTCCACTGACAAACTAAAAATTTTTAACGGAAACCACGGTCCTTGAAAAAGGCCGTGGTTTTTACTTTTTTACATAAAACCCAGCTAAAGCAGCTTCAAAAAAACACCCAACTAGACCTCCACTGCAGCAATCCCACATTTCTCCCTATAAATAAAAACCAACTTATATACTAATAACCGGAAATAACCAGCAGATAATTTTACCCATTCATAAAAAACATTGATAAAAACCTGATTTCAATGAAACATTTTATGTTATTTTACGCTATGACGAATAAGCGCAATAATAAAACATAAAATATATAAGACTATGGTAAAGTTAGCAGTAATGGTTGCAGCCGGTTTTTTCGGTATGGAAACTTTTGAAGCAAAGGGACAGGAATACCACGAACTTAAAGGCCCTAAAGCCAAAAACTACAAGCCTTGGAAAGAAAAGGCACGTAAAGGCACCTTAGTCGTCAATATCGATGGATCAGTTGCTCAAGGACCGACCTTCAAGAACGAAAAAGTTTGGGAAAGAAGGAACGCAAAAGCCACCGTCAACACTGAATTGCAGGCAATTGACAGACCAAAGGGCCCTAAGGCTAAAAACAAAAAAGTCTGGAAAAACGATTAAGAAAATCACTTTTAAAAAAAAGGGGTGCCGATCGGCTCCCCTTTTTTTATCATCCACTGTAGGAATTATCAATATGTTGATCCTTGGCTTTGATGGTTTCAAATTCCAGGTATTGCTCCCAGAAAGCCTCTTCTGGCAAGCCCGCCCGAAGATACAGCTTCTCTTTTTTAACCGGATGAACAAAAACCAAATGGAAAGCATGTAAATTAATGCTCGCATCAGAATTGGCCTTGGAGAATCCATACCGCAAATCTCCACGGATAGGACAGCCCATTGAAGCGAGCTGCACCCTGATCTGATGTGGCCTTCCCGTCACCGGTCTCACTTCCAGCAACCAGTGGTCATTCAGCTTGCCCAATCGCTTGTATGACAGTTCCGCCCTTTTGCTTCCAGGAACCTCGTGATCAAAAGCCTCCGTCACATTCCTGTTTTCATCTTTCACCAAATAATGAACGAGCTTGTCCATTTCTTCTTTTGGCCTTTTCTTGACCACAGCCCAGTACACTTTATGCACATCCCGCTTCTTGAAAAGCACCATCATCCTCTCTAGGGCCTTAGAGGTCCTTGCAAAGACCACCAAGCCGCTCACTGGTCTGTCCAAACGGTGGACTGGATGCAAAAAAACCGCACCGGGTTTATTATATTTTTCTGCAATGTAGTCCTTGCAATAATCCGTCAGGGTTTTATCTCCCGTACGGTCACCCTGCACCAGCACTCCTGCCCTTTTATTGACGACCAACAAATGGTTATCCTCATATACAACTGAAAAAGGTACTTTTGCCATATCTAATTACTGTTTGTGCATAAAATTAAAAGAAGGAAACGGCTATGGATTTGCAAACCACCGCCACCGTATACGATCCTGTCAATATTCTGAGGTAAAATGAAACTCGATATCCGGATAATTATCCTGGACCATCTGTAGCCAGGCCCGTGACTCGGCCATAAACACCAACTTCCCTTCCTTGTCCCGCGCAATATGCCTGTTCTTTGAACGGACAAATTCATCCAATTGCTTCTTATCGGAACTGCTTATCCAACAGGCCTTGTACAGGTTCATGGGAGCAAACTCTACGGTCGCATTATATTCATTTTTCAAACGGAACTGAATCACCTCAAACTGCAGCTGACCAACCGTGCCAACCACCTTTCTTGACCCCATATCAAAGGTAAACAACTGAGCAACCCCTTCTTCCATTAGCTGCTTCAGCCCTTTCTCAAGCTGCTTGGTCTTCATGGCGTCCTTATTGATCACCTCCCTAAAAATCTCAGGAGAGAAACTTGGAATCCCCTTAAAAGTAAGGTTTTCTCCCTCAGAAAGACTGTCTCCAATTTTCAGGTTTCCGGTATCGTAAAGCCCCACAATATCCCCCGGAAACGCCTCATCAATGATTTCCTTATCCTGGGCCATAAAAGAAGTCACATTGGAAAACCTTAAAGGCTTGGTCCCCCTCATGTGCTTGTATGGCTTATTCCGCTCAAATTTACCCGAACATATTCTCAAAAAGGCAATCCTGTTACGGTGATTCGGATCCATATTGGCATGGATCTTAAATACAAAACCACTGAATTTTGATTCTTCCGGCATAACTTCCCTTTCTTCAGTAATTCTGCTTTTTGGCTTAGGAGCGATATCGATAAAAGTGTCCAACATTTCCTGAACACCAAAATTATTGACCGCAGAGCCAAAGAAAACCGGTGCAACTTCGCCTGAAAGGTACTCCTCTTTGCTAAAATCAGGATACACCCCTTCAATCAACTCCACGTCTTCCCTGAGCTGATTGGCATTGCCTTCCCCTACCAAGTTTTCCAGTTTGCTGTCTGACAGATCGTCAATGGCCAGGATCTCGTCGGACAGCTTACGCTGCGACGGAGTAAATAAATTAAGGGACTTGTTGTACAGGTTATAGACCCCTCTGAAGGTTTTCCCCATTGAAATAGGCCAAGACAGTGGCCGGACCTTAATGTTCAGTTTCGCCTCCACTTCATCCAACAGATCGTAAGGATCCCTTCCTTCACGGTCGAGCTTGTTGATAAAACAAATAACCGGAGTATTCCGCATCCTACACACTTCCATCAGCTTTTCGGTCTGAATCTCCACCCCCTTCACACAGTCAATAACCATGATCACACTATCCACTGCGGTAAGCGTCCGGTAAGTATCCTCCGCAAAATCCTGGTGACCGGGAGTATCCAAGAGGTTAATCTTTATCCCCCTGTACTCAAAGCCCATTACCGAGGTAGCCACGGAGATCCCCCTCTGCTTCTCTATTTCCATCCAATCAGACTTGGCGTGGGCATCAATTTTATTGGATTTTACCGCCCCTGCGGTCTTGATCGCACCACCAAACAGCAACAGTTTTTCGGTAAGTGTTGTCTTTCCGGCATCCGGGTGGGATATGATCCCAAAAGTCCTTCTTTTATCAATCTCCTTGGTCAAACTCATCTTTATTGAGGCTTCATTATTTGCAAGATGCAAAGGTAGCTCTTTTGATCGAAAGATGGAAAAGTATCGCCATTAGTCCCAGAGGATTGCCCGATGGACAGCAGGCTAGCTCACAAAAGGATCCTCCACTTTAAATTCAGAAGAGTTTTCATGAGTGCCTCGAAGGACAATCCTAAATGTAGTCCCCTTACCCACTTCGGAGTGGTACACAAAAATCCGACCCCGGTGGTAGCCTTCTATAATCCGTTTGGCCAATGTCAAACCAAGGCCCCAGCCCCTTTGCCGGGTCGTAAAGCCGGGATTGAAGACCTTTTTGAACATGCTTTTATCAATCCCCTTTCCGGTATCGGCGATATCGATATGGACAAACTTCTCACTATCCTTTACGATGTTGATCTCTATCTTTCCTTCCCCTTTCATGGCGTCCACGGCATTTTTACAGATATTCTCCACCACCCATTCGAAAAGCGACTTGTTCATCATTGCCTCCACATCTTCAGCATGGGAATTAAGGGTAATGCTTACCTTGCTGGATATCCTTGGCCGAAGGTAATTCACCGCCTCATCGACAATATTATATACATTTTCCTCCTTGATCACCGGTGCACTACCAATATTGCTGAACCGCTCAGTCACCATCCTGAGCTTGGTCACATCCTTGTCCAGCTCCACGATCACCTCCTTATTTTCCTCCCAGACCGGTGAGTTTTTCAGGTAATCTATCCAGGCCATCAAAGAAGCTATAGGGGTACCAAGCTGATGGGCAGTTTCCTTGGTAAGCCCAGCCCAAACCCTGTTTTGCTCCGCTATCTTGGACTGATTAAAGACGGCAAAAGCCAGTACCCCAAAAACCAAAATCACCGATAACTGTATATAGGGATAGTATTTTAGACGGGTAAGCAGTTCGGAATTGGTATAATAAAGAAACTGGTTGTCTACAATCTGGATAGGCTCGTAGTCGATCTTCATCCTTTGCACCTCTGCCCGAAGCTTTTTATCAATATCTTCCTCCGTAGCGTTTTTCTTAAACTTGATATTACGGTATTGGTTTGTGGGATTCCCAAATGCATCCGCAACAATCACAGGGATATTATTGTTCTCCTGTATGATCCCCTTATGGATAAAAGTGAGGTTATCGGAATTGTTGGCCACATACTCCATAGCATTGGCATAGAGCGTGATCTGCTTCATCTCCCTTTCCTTGAGCTCACTGACCAAGGTGTCTGTATAATAAATGGATCCAACACTTATAACCAGTGATGCAATAAAAATAATCCACTTTACCTTGCCTCTATTATGATATAGATCCAGCCCTGCCAGATCCTGAAAACGGTTCTTCATTCTTATTTTTTCAATCCCTCCACAGCAAAAAACTGTCACATCCTATAACTGTTTTTTACCATAGATATTATCTATCAAACATAGAAATTAAGTGTTTGACACCAGCTTAACAATCCCGTAAATTCGAATATATTTTAAAATAAACAAAACAAAAACGATGGCAACTAACGAAATCGGATTAAAAGTACAAGACAGCAAAGTTTTAGTAGGACAATTGAACAAGCTCTTGGCCAACTATGAAATATACTATCAGAATCTGAGGAACTTTCACTGGAACGTCTCCGGCCCTAATTTCTTTGAACTCCACGCCAAGTTTGAGGAGCTTTATAATGAAGCCAACGATGCTATCGATGAAACAGCCGAAAGGATATTGACCCTGGGGGAAAGGCCTCTCAGCTCATTCACCGAGTACATTGCCCATTCCAGCATTCAGGAGGCTGCGGTAATTACAGAGCCAAAGCAAATGGTGGAAACGGTAAGGGACAATCTCAACACCCTGTTGCAACTGGAAAGAGAGACGTTGGAGGCGGCCTCCTCCCAAGGAGACGAGGGTACAGTAGCACTTATGAGTGAATACATCACCTCAAAGGAAAAAGTGATCTGGATGCTTTCCGCTTACTTGAGATAAAACCAACTGAAAACGGGCCGACTGAGACAGCCGGCCCGTTTTAGCCCTACTTTTCATCAAGCTATTAGCCCATATAAGCAAAGAACTGAACTCCCCGCTTTGTTTTTAACACAAAATAGGCTTTAAAAAACCTAGCCACGGTGCCCAAGTATTAGGCCCTAAATTTAATATCAGTTGCTTTGCTTTATCCATTTCCAAAGCGTCCGGTAATTCACTTTGGCCCCATGTACCAATATCCCAATGCGATAAATCTTTGCTGCCACCCAAGTGGTGAATAAAAATCCCGCTATCAACATCACCATGGACAACAGCAGTTCAAAAGCAGGTATGCCAAAACTTGCCCTGCCTACCATAGCAATGGGGGAAGTAAAGGGAATGACCGACAACCAGAAAGAAATATTACTGGTAGGATCATCCAAAATAAAGATAAACAGCCCAAAGTAACTGGCCATCAAAGGGATGGTCACAGGAAACATAAATTGCTGTGCATCAGAAGGGGAATCCACCGCTGCTCCAATAGCCGCAAAAAAGGCCCCATAGAGCAGATAACCCCCCAAAAAATAGAACAGAAAAGTAAGCACCAATTGGAAGAAATCAATCCCCTGCATCACTTGCAGGATCCTGGCAATATCTCCTGACTGTTCCATTGCCTGCATGGCCTCTGGATTGGCCAGTTCCAATGCCTGCTGCTGCGGCATCTGCATACCAAAATACCCCATCACCACCGAAGACACTGTGGCAATCAAAAGAATCCAAATCAAAAACTGGGTCAGCCCAACGGCTCCAATACCGATTATCTTGCCCAGCATTAACTGAAAAGGCTTAATGGAGGAAACCAGGATTTCAATAATCCTACTTGACTTCTCCTCTATTACCCCTTGCATGATCTGGGTTCCATATACGAAAATGAAGGTGTAAATCAATATTCCTAGCACAAAACCAATCCCATAATTAATCCCTGCGACAGAAACTTTTTCCTCCCCACTCTCTTCCATGGTAATGGACTGTATGGACACATTGGTCCTTAAAGAACTGATTACTTTGGGGTCAATTCCAGAATCATAAAGCCTTATTTCTTCAATCTTTCTTTTCAATTCCCTTTCCAGATGCTCCACAAAGCCCATACTCGGGTTTTTCATAGAATAATATACTATCCCCTTGGGGTCAGAAAGCTCAAATGAAGGGATATATAAATAACCGAACCGCTTCCCCTCTTTTACCAGAGATTTGGCATCTTCGGCCGCCGCATCAGAATAGGAAAAAGCATATTGCCCATTGCTTTCCAAAAAGAACTTCCCACTGTCATCCACCACTTCTATGATCTTCAGGGCTTCTCCTCCTTCATCACTGAGGGATATCCAAAGAAATACTCCAAGAATGGCGGGAAAAACCAAAGGAGTGATCAGGGTAGCCAAGAGAAACGACTTTTTCCTAACTCTTGCCAGATATTCCCTCTTGATGACCAAAAAAACTTTATTCATGCTCGTTTTCTTTTACCTTTTGGATAAAAATTTCTTCAATGGAAGGTATTTCTTCTTTGAACCCTACCACCTCTCCATATCCCATCAACTCTCTTAAAAGCTGATTAGGCGCCATTTCTTCAAGATTCATCTTAAACTGTTTGGTACCCGGCCGCTCTATGACATCGAAGGCTCCGGCCGGAATTTCACCGTTGACATGCTGAAGGGTCACTATAAAAACATTGGATCTCGCCTGGTTCTTAATCTCCTGAACGGGTCCGTCCAGCACTTTAAAGGACTTATTGATCATCGCAATATGATCACAAAGCAGCTCCACCGAATCCATTCTATGCGTAGAAAGCATGACCGTCGTCCCTCCTTCCTTTAGGGAGATGATTTCATTTTTGATAACCTCAGCGTTTACCGGATCGAAGCCCGAAAAAGGCTCATCCAAAATCAGCAGTTCCGGTTCGTGAATGACCGTTGCTACAAACTGCACTTTTTGGGCCATTCCTTTGGACAAATCTTCCACCTTCTTTTCCCTCCAGGCTTCAATATCAAGTTTTTCCAACCAATATTTCACCTTCTCTTTTGCCTCATTTGCCCCTAGGCCCTTGAGTTGTGCAAAATAAAGAAGCTGCTCGCCCACCTTCATCCGTTTATAAAGACCTCTTTCTTCAGGCAGATAACCTATGTTTTTGATGTGTCGGGGAGAAAGTAGCTGCCCATTTACAAAAATCCTTCCATCATCCGCATCGATAATTTGGTTGACTATTCGGATCAGAGAGGTCTTACCTGCCCCATTTGGTCCCAATAGCCCAAACACACACCCTTTGGGGATGGTAAGGCCAATATCGGTCAATGCAGGATGGTTCCCGTAGCTTTTGTGAAGCCCTTCAATAGTAAGAATATCCAAGACTGTTAAAATTTTAAGCGAGATTAATATTAAGAAAAAATCTGCCGAGTACCGAATAAAAAACTTGGCTACTTAAGTGTCAGTGAACCTACAGATACATCTATCTCAAAGGTCATCAGATTGTCCGCATTTTTATCATAACCTTTGCTGATATAGGTCTTTCCTCCAAGACTGGACAGATAGTTTGGCAGCTGGGTCCTGCACATGGCCGTTGATTTGATCTTCACCAAATAAGGGTATTGGGGTTCGGGCAACTCAATATAGACAGACCCTGCTCCCACAGTAGCTGAAATAGCGCAGGGCTTCTTACCTTCAAAATGATCTTTAAAACTCAGGTTGACCTTTCCGTAATTCACATCAAAAATCAACTTATCTGCTTTGGAATGGGCCACATTTACCCCGTTCACCGTCCCCATATTGACCTCTACCATGATGGTATCCATATCAATGGCATTGATGGCTTTTCGGGCATAATTTAACGTAACATCTGCGGTGGCAGTCTTGATTTTGCACCGCTTGATTTTAAGGCCTGACAAATCCAGATCAGCTTTCCCTATGCCAAAATGAAGGTCTAAATCATAGATATATTTTTCACTCAAACCCACTTCCCACAAATGATCAAAATCTCCTTCACTACTTGAAAAAAGTTTTGAAGAGAGGTTTTTACCTAAACCCTGGCTTTCTACGTCGTTATGGTTTAGACTGGCTTTGAGCACCCTGTCCTTTATCCCGTAGTTAAAATCGGGCAAAATATTGACCTTGGAGAGATGTGTATGAATCAGGATGGGACCTTCTAAATGCATTCTGGATACTTTTGACACCCCTTTGTAGGATGAAAAATCCAATTGCACCAAATCATACCCCTTTCGCTCTTCTACCGTAAACTCCTTTATCATCTGGGCCTGAACTGTTGCGGCACACCCATAGACAAGAAATACAAATAAGCACAATCTATTCAACATACGAATAAATTACGACTCCCTACTTAAAAGGTTCGCCCATAAATGAAAAAAGCCGGAATTTTTTCCGGCCTTAACTGTATCTTTTTATGTGATCTTAAAAAAACTCCTTCATTTTATCAAAAAAGCTCTTTTCTGATTTCCCTGGATCGGGAATAAAGTTCTCTGAAGCCCTTAATGACTCCAATTTATCTCTTTCATCTTTGCTCAACTGCTTGGGCGTCCATACATTGACGTGGATCAACTGATCCCCCCTTCCGTATCCATTGAGGTCCTTTACGCCTTTCCCTTTTAACCTCAACACTTTCCCGCTCTGCGTACCAGGATCCAGCTTGATCTTCACTTTTCCATCAATGGTAGGCACTTCAATTTGGGCTCCCAATGCAGCATCTATAAAGCTTACATAAAGATCGTACACCACATTATTGCCATCCCTTTGAAGGATTTCATCTTCAATCTCCTCAATTACGATTAGTAGATCACCGGCAACTCCTCCTGGAATTTCATTTCCTTTTCCAGAAAGACTCAATTGCATTCCATCCGCTACACCACCGGGGATATTAATAGGGATCACCTCTTCTTTTAGCACCAAACCTCTGGCATCTGCATGGTCCGGCTTCTTATCGATTATCTGACCGGTACCTCCACAGGTCGGGCAAGCACTGGCTGAAACCATCTGGCCCAGCATCGTATTGACCACCTTTTTCACCTGGCCGGAACCCTGACAAGTAGAGCAGGTCTTAAAACTAACACCGTCAGCAACGATATGGCGTTTTACCTTAATTTTCTTTTCTACTCCATGGGCAACCTCTTTGAGGTTTACCTTCAATTTCACGCGTAGGTTTGTACCTTTTCTTACCCTTCTACCGCCGCGGCCGCCTCCGCCGCCAAAAAAGGACTCGAAACCTCCGCCTCCGAAAATATCACCGAACTGTGAAAATATGTCCTCCATGTTCATACCTCCACCACCAAAGCCGCCATTTCCGCTGACGCCTTGATGTCCAAAACGGTCATATCGTTCCCGCTTTTCAGGATTGCTCAGTACCTCGTAAGCCTCGGCAGCTTCTTTGAACTTTTCCTCCGCGGTATGATCATCGGGATTTTTGTCGGGATGATATTTCAAGGCCATCTTACGATAGGCCTTTTTGATTTCACTCTCGCTTGCTTCTTTCGCTACCCCTAATATTTCGTAATAGTCTCTCTTTGCCATAATATCTTAAGATCCAATGACTACCTTGGCATACCTTACTACCTTGTCGCCAAGCTTATAGCCTTTTTCCACCACATCGATTACTTTTCCTTTGAGATCTTCGGAAGGAGCTGGGATTTGGGTAATAGCCTCTTGGGTCTCCGCGTCAAAATCCTTTCCGATAGCATCTTCCATGGCTACCAATCCCTTGGACTCGAGCACCTTGTTCAGCTTATTATAGATTAACAAGCTGCCTTCCAAAGACTTGCTACCTTCCTTTTCCTCAGCCTTAATGGCCCGCTCAAAATCATCCACTACTGCTATAAGATCTTTCAGCACATCCTCAGAAGCTGTTTTGATAAGCTCCAGACGCTCTTTGGAAGTTCTTCTCCTGTAGTTCTCGAACTCTGAGTACAACCTCAAATACTTCTCCTTCAATTCCTGATTTTCTGCCTTTAGCTTATCTTCAACTGACAATTCTGCAGCGCTTTCACCCTCTTCTGTGACATTATCTTTGTTCACATCCTGGCTTTCTGCTCCCTCTTCACGCTTAATTTCCTTTTCCTTTGCCTCTACCGGCTCTTCTGCAGCAATTTTTTCCTTGTTCATATCTTCGTTTACTGTATTTTCTTTATTTGCCATAGGAAACCCAATACTTAAAATATTACCTCATCGCACAACAATTAGTTTGCCACACTTAAATCCCTGACAAACTGACACTATTCCACGATCGCCTTATAGATAAGGTCTTTGAGCTGATCCAAATTCTGCTGACTCACGGAAGAAATAAAAATGCTTGGAAGTTCATCCGGAACATCTGCCTTCATTTCCTCTATGAGCTCTTCATCCAGCATATCCGCCTTGGAAATGGCCAAAATCCTTTTCTTGTCCAATAACTCAGGGTTGTACTCACTTAACTCATGGAGCAATATATGGTATTGTTCGCGAATACTGTCAGCATCAGCTGGGACCATAAACAGCAAAATAGAGTTTCTTTCTATATGCCTCAAAAACCGAAGTCCAAGCCCCTTTCCTTCTGCCGCCCCCTCAATGATACCAGGAATATCGGCCATTACAAATGATCGGTCCCCCCGATAACTCACTACCCCAAGATTAGGCACCAAGGTGGTAAAGGGATAATCACCAATTTCAGGTTTGGCTGCAGATATACTGGACAACAAAGTCGACTTTCCTGCATTGGGAAACCCTACCAGGCCCACATCAGCCAAAAGCTTTAATTCCAATATTATCCACTCTTCAATCCCAGACTCCCCAGGCTGGGCATAATGTGGCGCTTGGTTGGTCGATGTCTTAAAATGATCGTTCCCCAAACCTCCTCGACCTCCTTTGGTCAAAACTACTTCTTGTCCATCCTCGGTGATTTCGAATCGTTGCTCTCCTGTCTCGGAATCCTTGGCAACCGTACCTAAGGGAACTTCCAAAATAACATCATTACCGTCCTTGCCTTTTCTACGGCCGCCTTCCCCTCCTTTTCCATTTTCGGCAATCACATGCTTTCTATATTTAAGGTGCAGCAATGTCCATAGTTGGGAATTGCCCCGCAAGATAATATGCCCCCCTCTTCCGCCATCGCCTCCATCCGGGCCTCCTTTTGGCACGTGCTTCTCCCTCCTGAAATGCGCTGAACCTGCACCTCCGGCACCTGAACGGGAACAAAACTTCACATAGTCTATAAAATTCGAATCTGCCACAACAATTAATATTATCTCCTTAAATAAAATTGGCTAAGAAAACTCTTAGCCAATCATCAAACTATCTGCAAATGTACGATTTATTTCCCGGATTAGTACTGGTCAATCACCGCACATATCTTACCGAATATCTCTTCTATCCCTCCCACACCATGTATGGTAGAGAGCTTTCCCTGGTTTTCATAATAAGTTGCTACCGGCAAAGTCTCGTCTTTGTACACTTTTATTCTGGTATTGATTTTTTCTTCATCCTGATCATCCACTCGACCGGAAGTTTTTCCTCTGTGACGGATTCGCTCCTTAAGCTCATCTTCCGGAACATCCAAGGCAATCATGCCTGCTATCCCCAAACCCTGCTCTTCCAAAAGGCCATCCAACGCCTCCGCCTGGGCAACTGTTCTTGGAAAACCATCTAAAATAAAGCCCTTAGCGCCGGCGCTATTTTTGATTTTATCGTCAACCATGCCAATAACCACCTCATCAGGTACCAGCCTACCTTCATCCATGTACTTTCTGGCAAGTTGACCTAACTCCGTCCCCTCGCCAAGATGTTTCCTAAATAGGTCTCCGGTAGAGATGTGATCAAGGCTGTATTTTTCGATTAACTTTTCACTTTGTGTACCTTTGCCTGCACCCGGAGGCCCAAATAAAACTATATTTAGCATGATTTGAAATTTGTTTGTTCCCCGAACCAATGCATTTTCGGGTCATTTAAGTTGATATATTTCTTTTAAATTCCTACCAAAACCATCATAATCCAAGCCATAGCCTACCACAAACTTATCGGGAATCTCAAACCCCGTGTAAGCAACAGTTATGGTTTCTTGCAGTGCCTCAGGCTTCACCAACAGACTGGCTACTGACACACTCATGGGTTCTTGGGCTTTTACCATACCCATCAAATGCGCCATGCTCAAACCAGTATCTACTATATCTTCTACTATAAGCACATGCCTGCCCTTCAAAGACTCTGCAAGCCCCACCACTTCCTTGACCCTACCCGTAGAGCTGGTTCCTGAATAAGATGCTATTTTAACGAAAGAAACCTGAAGTGGCTCTTCTATTTCCTTCATCAAGTCAGACAAAAACATAAAAGCCCCGTTTAATACACCAAGTACTACCGGAGACTTCCCTTTATAATCTTCAGCGATTTGCTTTCCCAATTCCTTCACCCGGTTGTGCAAAGTTTCTTCGGAAAGATAGCGCTTAAATTCTTTGTCTTTTATCTTTAGCATAAGCAATAAAAAAGCCCTTAACTTAGGGCCTTACAAATATAGAAAAAATTCACTTGCCCTTCCTAATTTGATAAACAAAGACTTATAAGCTTTTCATCAGGTACTTATATAAGGCAATCATGGACTCCAAATCCCTCAAGGACACTTTTTCATAAGGAGTATGCACATTATCTTCCGGGGCCCCTATAAAGCACCAGTCCACAGGATAAGGACTCATCTGGATCTCCCTACCGTCGCTCCCTCCAGCACCTTCTACTTCCAGTTGAAAGGGTATCCCGCTTTCTTCTGCCAGCTGAACAATACGGTCCGTAAACACTTTTCTCGGTATGAATTTATCCCTCAAAGAAATGGCCACTCCTTCATGATGTCTTACCCCCTCCGTCACCCAGGTAATATCGGACACCAAGGCTTGCCTTACCTTCCAATTTTCATAGACATACTTTATAAGAAAAGGGACACTGCCTCCTCCATGTTCTTCATAGGTACTAAAAACAATCACCCCATCTTCCAAATCTTCACATAGCTTCAAGGCATTGTAAACTCCAAGCCTGTTATCCAGGTAAGCTGCTTGGATAAAACCGTCTTTGATCTGTATATCTTGCTTATAGGATAAGGCAGTTCCGGGGAAAATCCCTCGCGGAAAATCATGGCTTACTTCACCTTCGGTAATCTTCACAGCACATTCAATTGGCCCCATGGCATCTTGCCCCACCAGTCGGTCGCCATCCTTTATCTCAGGACCTCCTACCGGCACCAGTTGATTTTGGTAACGGCAGGTAAAACCTATCGTATCCATGTGCGCAAACACCGCGGTTCTGGGCTCCCCAAATTTCAGTATAATATTATCTTGAAATTCTCCTCCGTAAAACACTTCGGGTGTAACCTTCCATTCGCTTTTCCGTTTTAGCACATATTGAACGATAAATGAGGAAAATTCGTGTTCATCACCTGAGACTCCCCTTTTTCCAAGGATTTCTTTTAAAAACTCCATTATTTGGCACAGTTTATGAGTTGTAATATTTCGCAAATTTCGAACTTATTCTATCAAAACAAATAGACAAAAATTTATGGTTATTGATAAAAAAATATACATTTGCATAACAGTTTGTAACTACTAAGTTTGGATTTAAATTTATTAAACACTTAATTTTGAAAAAAAATTTTTTTTGAATCATGAAAAAATTATTACTATCAACATTAATGGCTGGTGCCTTAGCAGTTGGAGCTAACGCACAGGATGACTTCAACAAGTGGTCAATCGACGTTAATGGTGGGTTTAATAAGTCTATGGCCCCTATTACGCCAGGCTATCATTCTCCTACCTTAAACATCGGACATGCTGACATCGGTGTCAGGTACATGTTCAACGAAAAATTCGGTGCCAAACTTGATTACGGTTTGGGTAAGTTCCAAGAGGCTGAAGGAACACCTGCTTTTGAGACTAATTATTTCAGAGCAAACTTGCAAGGTGTTGCTAACCTCGGTAGAATTATGAACTTTGAGACTTTCACCAGAAGATTGAACCTTTTGGGTCACTTCGGAGCTGGTCTTGGTAGAGTTACCCCTCAATCAAACGCTTGGGCTGATTTTGAGGACAACGTTTACAACTTTATTGCTGGTTTCACTGGCCAAGTAAAACTTGGTAACCGTGTTGCCCTTAATGGAGACATCAGTACAATTATTGCAGGTCGTCAGGACGTTGCATTTGATGGCGCTTCTGCCATCACCCCAGGTGCTCAGAATGGTTACTACGGTACCAATGCAGTTTCTTGGACGGGTACTTTAGGACTTTCTTTCTATCTAGGAGGCAACACTACTCATGCTGACTGGTATGTAAGAGAAGACAAGTATGCTACCAAGGATGAATTGGAAAGCCAAATCGGAGAAATCAAAGACATGTTGAAAGACTCTGATGGTGACGGCGTACCTGATTACCTGGACAAAGAGCCTAACACTCCTGCAGGAGCAAGAGTAGACTCTCACGGTAGAACCTTGGATTCTGATGGTGACGGTATTCCTGATCATTCTGATGAATGTGCTTTCGTTCCAGGTCCAGCTTCTAACAATGGCTGTCCAGTAGAAGAAGTTGAAGAAACTGACTTCTTGAAGAAAGCTATCAACGAAGGCTATGTGAATGTTTACTATGCTTTTGACAGCGCAAAACCATTAGGTTACTCTGCTTCTTCAGTTAACTACGTATCTAACTTCTTGAAGAGAAACCCAGGTGTTTCTGTTGAAATCAAAGGATATGCTGACGAAATCGGCCCTGAAAACTACAACATGAAGCTATCTGAAAGAAGAGCGAAAGCTGTTTACGATCTATTGATCGCTACTGGCATCGACGCTTCTAGACTTTCTTACAAAGGATATGGTGAAGACACCAGCGTAGATAAGCAATCTGCAGATGCTCGCCAGTTGGCAAGAAGAGCTTCTTTCGAAGTAAAATAATCTTTCTTAAAGATAAATTGGAAAACCGACCTTTTCAGGTCGGTTTTTTTTTGCTTAATTTTAAGGCATCATGTTTATACTAAACCATCAAAACTCAATTGCAAGCCACTTTTTAGAAGAAATCAGAGACATCAATCTTCAAACTGATAGGCTCAGATTCAGGTATAACCTTGAACGTCTAGGACAAATTCTGGCTTATGAAATTTCCAAATCGCTAGATTACCGGTCCAAACAAATAGCCACCCCCCTGACCCAAACAGAGGTCAAGTCCTTGGAAAAACAACCGGTACTCATCTCCGTACTAAGGGCAGCCATGCCTTTCTATCAGGGCTTTCTTGATTACTTTGACCAAGCGAATAGTGGCTTCATTGGTGCTTTTAGAAAAGAAGAAGCTGGCAATGAGGTAGAAATTGAATTCAATTACCTCGCAGCCCCCCCCATTCAGGATCAGGAAATCATCATAGTTGACCCCATGCTTGCAACAGGGAAGTCCTTGGTAACAAGCATTGAACAATTACTTAAAAACGGTACTCCCAAAAAGATCCATATCGCCTCAGTTATCGCCGCTCCAGAAGGCATCGATTACATTAAGTCACATCTAAAGGAAATACCTTTCCAGCTTTGGCTTTGCGCCTTGGATGAAAGGCTGAATAAAAAGGCCTATATTGTGCCCGGCCTCGGAGATGCAGGAGATCTATGTTTTGGACCTAAACTATAAACTTTGTGATATATTTCTTATTGCTCCTGGGCTTTGTCATTTTGCTGACAGGAGGAAAAATACTTGTGGACGGAGCCTCAGCCATAGCCGCAAAGGCAGGACTGAGCCCCAGCCTTATAGGCATGACAATTGTCGCTTTTGGCACTTCCGCTCCGGAACTTTTGGTCAGTATTACTGCGGCACTCAAGGGAACCAATGACATCGCTATAGGAAATGTGGTCGGATCCAACATTTCGAATATTACCCTAGTCCTGGGTACCACTGCCATCATATACCCAATTGTCCTGAAATCACTTACACTCAAATGGGACTTCAGTTTCACCTTAATGGCCACGGTGTTGTTTTATCTTCTGGCACTGAACCAAATCATTTCGCTGGCAGAGGGGATATTTTTGTTTTCCCTTTTAATTCTGCTCAATTGGTTTCTCTTCAAAAAGGTGGACCACTCTCTCGATGATTTCACCGAACAAGATGCAGAAAAGATCAAACAAGAACCTGCCCTGAAAGCCGCATTCCTAATTGTTGGTGGGATTGTTGGCCTCTACTACGGGTCTGAACTTTTGGTCAACAATGCTATTGTACTTGCCCAGCAATACGGTATAAGTGAACGTATAATTGGGGTCACCATCATCGCTGTAGGGACCAGCCTACCTGAACTGGCTACCTCGGTTGTGGCGGCCTTAAAAAAAGAAACAGACATTGCACTGGGCAATATTTTAGGGAGCAACATGCAGAACATTCTATCAATAATCGGTGTTACTGCTATTATAAAGCCCATTGAAGTGAGTCAGCTTTTCCTTAATAGCGACTTTCTGTGGATGATCGGCTTCACCTTGCTTTTATTTCCCCTGATGCGTTCAGGATATCGAATTAATCGAATTGAAGGAGTATTCTTACTTGCTTCTTACGCCACTTATCTAGTATTTCTATTGTGATGATTGAATACCTTTTACAGTTTCTGGCCATCTACGTGGTATGCCTATTCAAATTTATAGGAGGGCCGGTGCTGGGCACAGCTGCAGATTACAGTATTTTTGAAATCGTAGCGGTTACGGTATCCGGCATGATGACCAGCGTGGTGGTTTTCACCTATCTCGGGGAATGGATAAAAGCAAAATGGCTGTCCGTAAACACCAAAAAGAACAAAAAGAAGTTCACTCCCAAGACCAGAAGAATCATTCAGATTTGGCAAAAGTTCGGGGCATTGGGCGTCGCCGCCATTACCCCTCTGGTTCTAACACCCATAGGGGGGACCATCATCCTTACTTCCTTTGGAGTACGGAGGAGGATCATACTTTCCTATATGTTTATAAGCGCCATTTGTTGGTCCTTTGTATTGGGATTGTCGATCAATCAAATCCTGGAAATCCCCTTCCTGAGAAACCTACTCGCTTGAATCTTCATCAGGCAGGATTTCTATATCCTGGATCAAGACTTTTTTGGCAATATTCTTACCGGATAAAGTAGCAGCCAGTCCCCCAAGGGCTGTTTCTTTGTATTTGTTCTCCATGCTTGCCCCCACTTCTCCCATCGCTGCGACACACTCATCCACCGGGATCACTCCACTTACATCAGCTAAAGCGATCTGTGCAGAGCTGTTAGCGATGGCCGCTGCACTGGCATTGCGGACCACACAGGGAACCTCCACCAATCCTGCCACTGGGTCGCATACCAATCCCAGCATGCACTGAATAGTGATCGCTACCGCATTAAATACCTGATCAATACTACCGCCGAGACAATACACCATCCCTCCCGCAGCCATGGCTGCAGCAGAGCCCGTTTCTGCCTGACAGCCACCTACTGCTCCGGCCAAACTGGCTTTTTGCTCGATCACCAACGCAATCCCTGCCCCCACCAACAGTCCTTCCAGGACTTTCCGGTCTTCCAGCTGATGAATTTCCTGTAAAGTATACAGCGTACCGGGCAGTATACCCGATGCTCCGGCAGTTGGCGCAGCCACCACCCGCCCCATACAGCTATTGACCTCCTTGGCGGCCAATGCTCTTGAAATCAACTTCTGGAATTCCGGGGAAAGCACTGAAACAGGGTGACGATATACTTTCTTTGCGCCGTTGTTAATCATCCCCGAACGAGACACCATCTCTTCTTTGAGGCCTGTATTGACAGCTTCCTTCATTACAGAAAAAGCGTGCTGCAAGCCGGCCCAAATCTCCTCCTCTCCTTTTCCCCGCTGCTCCATTTCGTATTCCAGCACAGGAGCATATAGAGGCACGTTCCTTTCCTCACAGTAATCCTTCCATCCGGCAAAATTTTCAAATAAATAACTCATAAGCTTGGGTTTACATTCCCCGCAAATTTGAGAATTGCTAGGCACAAAACAAACCCTGCCCATTATTAACTACAAATAAAAAGTCTTATGGGTCACCCCATAAGACTTTCAAACTCTACCATTAGACCTCGTGCTATTGCTTAAAAACCTACTGGATCCCTTCCACTTTGGCTTTAAACAATACCTGATCAAACGGACGCACAATGCTCGAGATGTATCCTTTTTCGAAATAGTCTTCACGTATGAAATCAGGAAGAACCTGTGCACTTTGGTCATAACCCGCAGTTGAAGGAGCAATCACCTCCACCTCTGCGCCATCATGTAAATCATTCAGGCCGATATTGATAAAATCAAAGTTTTGATCATTGCCCAAAGAGGTGCTGATGGGAGTGCCTTCCACTTTGGAAAAAGCCTCGCTCTCACCTAGCCTAAAAAGCTCATATGTAAAGGAAACCCGGGTACCGTTTTTACTTTTGTCCGAAGAAGTATCGCCTTCTTCCACCGTCCGAACATAAACGCCTTCATCCTTCATGGAAAATCCTTCCAATTCATTCTGCTCAATATAAGCCAATATGCGATCCTCTTCCATTGCTGCCACTTCCTGTGATGGATAGATTTTCTCAAAAGTTACTTTAATGATTAAATTGGTATTAGGGCCAAACAATTGCCCATATCCGTACTCGCCATAACCACGGTAAGAAGGCACATACAGCGTAAGCGTCTCCCCTTCATTTGCCAAAGCAACAGCCAAGTTGATCGCGATCGGGGCCAAGGTTTGTGCCTGCACATCGTATTCAAACAAAATAGGCTCTCCATCTTCCGCGGTATGATCAGCTATAAAAGCTCCATCCAAGGTTTCTATTTCGTAATAAATCCCAATAATGTCTCCGTCATTGAGTTTGGCACCCTCTTCCACTTCCACATCTTTGGTATAATAGTAACCGGCCGTAGTCTTTGTTGCTTCAATGCCGTTTTCTGTGATAAAATTGGACAAAGCCTGATCATCCTGCTTTACCCTTTTTTCGAAGTCTGTTTCCTTGTCCTGAAGACAAGAAGTCATCGTCGTGGCCGCCAATAGGGCCACACCTGCAATTAAAAATCGCTTCATAGTTGGTTTATTTAGTTTATTACTTTTTGAATTGAAAATTCATTCTCAAGTTAAGCCCTCCAATGGAAAACTGCTGGTTGGTAAAAGTCAAATCGCCCAGCGGCAGCTTATAATACGGCTCTATAGAAATAAATGTCCCGTTCTTTAGGTTATATTCATACCCAAAGGAAAGGTTAAGCATCTTGCCCAAATCGACATTGGAGTCTCCTTCGCCTGGGGCGTATTCCTCAGTATATTGTTGAATGGATTCAGTGAACTGCAAAGCCCCCGTAAAATCTGAAGAGAACCTGGATTCCACAGAAAATGTCTCCCTTCCTTCCTGATCAAAATACACCATACTTGACAGCCCTGTGATCAGGTAAAGGTTGGCATTGGACTTATCCATCACCTTGTACTTTAAGTTCACAGGGATATCCAAGCCAGAATAACTGAAGGTATATTCTGACCCCAGATAATTATTGGTAAAAGAAGAGGCAGTCTCCATGGCATTTGCAGACCTCAGCGTCATGGCCTCCGGCAGCTTCGATTCCCTATTAGGCTCCATACGTTGTTGGGCATAGGTAAGCCCTATATCCAGTTTTAATTTATCACTGAGAGAAAACTCCGATACCAAACCTCCTCCGAATTGCATCCCTGAAACCGGGTTTGATGCTGCCTGGGGGCCTCCCATTACCCCTAAACGGAATGGATTTTTTGCCCGCTCATTCTTAACGACGGTCTCGGATGATCCAGTACTCTTCCCCGGGTCTTGACCATTTTTCCAATCTTCCACCCAATTTTTAGCAGCATTTTCATCCATGGTTTCTGAAGGTCGCTGCACTACAAACCCATTGCCTTCAGAAGCAGCCGACTCCCCATTCAAGGGCACAATGTTATGGGCAGGCAGCTCTAGAGAAGGGGCTCTATCATCAAGTACGATGATTCCGTCAAAACCTGTATCCTTACCCGTCTGAATCGCCTCATACATTTCTCGCTCACTTGATTTCGTCTCGGTATTTACCACTGCTTGATCGACAGCAAGGTCATCAAGTGGTCTAACAACCTTATTTTTTCCAGCCTCATCAGGTCTGTACCTTTCTGCAAGTCCTTCACTTGGTTTTGATATATGGTCAAGAGACTTGCTTTTAGTCGCAATATTCCCCTTCAATGTTGACACACCCTGTTCAATCTCCTTTTCAAAAGGGAAGAACAAAAACACCAACAATAATGAGGCTGCGACTCCGGATATCCAGAAAGGCCAATAAGCCATTTTTCTTTGCTTCCTTGGCTTGCTCAGATATGCTTGGGAAAACTTCTCCCACTGAACAGGATCAAAGGCCTCTTCGTGGCGATCGAAGGAGTCCTTGATCTTCTCCACAAGTCTTTTATCGAACTGCTCCTTCATCCTTTATCCTATTTAGTTCAGTAATCTGGTCCCTTAATCGCTGTTTCGCCCTTGCCAGATAAGTCCTGCTGGTACTGGCAGGAATATCCAACCTCTCCCCGATTTCCTTGTGGCTATACCCCTCAATTTCGTACATATTAAAGATCATCCTCATTACTTCCGGAAGATCCCTAAGCACTACGAGGATGTCCTCTTTGGAGAGTTCATCCACTATATTCGGATCATAGGTCTCGGCACTGGCCTTTTCAATGTCCATTACAGCATAGTGTTTTACATTTTTTCTGTAATAATCGATAGAAGTGTTGATCACGATCCTTCTAAACCATGCTTTGAATGAATTATTATCCGCGTACTGTTCCAGTTTATCGAAGGCCTTCATAAAACTGTCATTGACGATTTCACAGGCTTCCTCTCTGGAGTTGGAATAGCGCAGAGAAATGCTCATAGCATAACCATAGAAATGCTTATACAGCCTCTCCAAAGCTTTGGGATTACCCTCTTTTGCTTCTCGAATTAGGTATTGATCCAATTGAATGGTTTTTTATATGCTATGCTCACTTCCAAGACGACAGCAGTTGAAAAAATGCTACAATTGGGTAAAAAAAATTGACATTTTTAAAAATTGAATGACACTGTCTGTTTGATATCCTTCGAAAGGCTTAAAGCTACAGGACAGGTCAATGCCGCATTTTTCAACTTCTGCCGGAGTTTTTCATCTTCAAATGGCTTCTCCCAAGTAAAATCCACCATAATCTCTTTGATCCTTCTAGGGTTACTATCCATTACCTTGGTAACTTCCCAAGTCAATCCTTCCAACTGCAGCCCATCACGATCGGCCACAATCCCCATAATGGTGACCATACAGCTTCCCAATGCAGAAGCTACCAGATCAGTAGGTGAAAAGGCCTCTCCTTTTCCGTTATTGTCCACAGGGGCATCAGAAATAATTTGGTTACCAGACTGAACATGCTCAGAACGGGTACGAAGATTTCCAATATAGCTGCTTTTTATAGTTGGCATAAACCTTTATTTTTAGCTGAAGTTTATTAACTTATAAGGTAAAATTAGCGTTAAATTCCTTAGGAAATATGACAAAAGGAACAAAATATCTATTCATTTTATTACTGTGGGCTGTTCCGCAATTTTTGTTGGCGCAGGGGCGCGAAGCGGGCGATTATGATTATGACAAAGAAGTGCTTTTCGGCGTCAATAAAAACACAAACGGTGGCCTCATAGGTGGTCTATACCTTAAAATAGGCAACAGGATCACCGAAACCAACTTCCAGTTCTTTTCTTTGGAACTGGCAAATGTCAAAAACCCAAAAGAATACCGAGAAACAACTGCTTTCGGGAATAGCTATATACTTGGCAAATCCAACTACCTTTACAGCATAAGACCCCAGTATGGAAGAGAGCTGATCCTGTTCAAAAAAGCCCCACAAAAAGGGGTTCAGGTATCTGTACTTTCAGCTATCGGGCCCACCTTTGGCCTGATCGCCCCTTACTACATCGAATATGCCACTAGTCGCTCAGAAAGCACAAGGCAACAATACGATCCGGAACTTCATACCACACGCTCTTTCTTTCTGGGTCCAGGCCGATTATTTGAGGGGATTGGTGAGTCTGAACTTGCCATTGGTGCTAATGCGAAGGCCGCACTGTCTTTTGAATTCGGGATTTTCAAATCAAATGTAACGGGAGTGGAACTAGGATACCAGCTCGAGGGTTTTACTAAAGAAATTGAATTAATGCCCACTACTGAAAACCGGCAATTTTTTCAATCCGTTTACTTCACGCTGTTTTACGGGTTTAGGAAATAACCCACAAATTGGTTTTACCAGTCTAAAACAGTAATTTCGCATTAAGTTAAGATAATGAGATGATTGAACTACCAGTAATTTCCGAGGAGTCTAAAAAGCGTAAAAAACCAGATTGGTTGAGGGTAAAACTTCCCGTAGGGAAAGAATACGCCAAAGTAAGAAAGCTTGTAGATGAGCATAAGCTCCATACCATTTGTGAAAGTGGCAATTGTCCCAATATGGGGGAATGTTGGGGAGCAGGCACAGCTACTTTTATGATCTTGGGCAACGTGTGTACTCGATCATGCTCTTTTTGCGCAGTAGCTACCGGAAGGCCACCAGAATACGATCAAGATGAGCCAAGAAGGGTGGCTGAGGCCATCAAACTGATGGGCGTAAAACATGCGGTTATCACCTCGGTAAACAGGGATGAACTGAAAGACCGCGGTGCGGAAATCTGGTATCAAACGGTAGTTGAGACCAAGAAACTTTCTCCAGAAACCACCATTGAAACCCTTATCCCGGATGTAAAATCAAGTTGGGATGCACTCTACCGCATGATCGATGGCGGGCAGGAAGTCGTTTCTCACAATATGGAAACAGTAGAAAGCCTCTATAGAAGGGTGAGACCACAGGCCAAGTACAAAAGGTCTTTGGAGCAAATCAAGCTTACCAAGGAATACGGTAAAAGGACCAAAACCGGCATCATGTTAGGACTGGGGGAGAAGAAAGAAGAAGTTTTCAAAGCCATGGACGATCTGGCGGAACACGGGTGTGACATTTTAACCTTGGGGCAGTACTTACAGCCTACAAAAATGCACATAGAAGTAGCTGAATTCATCCATCCTGATCTATTTGACCTGTATAGGGAAGAAGGGCTAAAACGTGGTTTGAAATATGTAGAATCCGGCCCATTGGTAAGATCATCTTACCATGCCGAAAGACACGTCAACGTCTAAAACAAAAAAAACTCTCTTGGTCAAGACCAAGAGAGTTTTTTTTGTTAATACTCTTTATATTGTATTAGTTACTTCCAAGAGCTTCCGCTCCAGCAACAATCTCAAGGATTTCATTGGTAATGGCAGCCTGCCGCGTTCTGTTGTACATCAAACGCAATTCTTTCAAAAGCTCTCCCGCATTTTCAGTGGCTTTATCCATCGCTGTCATTCGTGCACCATGCTCTGAAGCATTACTCTCAAGAACCGCTTTATAAAATTGAATTTTAAGGGAAGTAGGCACCAACTCTTGAATGATATAATCCCTGGAAGGCTCCATGATATAGTCTACATTCGTCGTGCTTACTTCTTGATCAGAAGCATCCTTTTCCATAGGAAGGAACTGCTCATTTCTCAAAATCTGGGTAGCAACATTCTTGAATTCATTGTATACCAAAACGACTTTATCAAACTTACCTTCCACAAAGCTATCCATCGCAAATTCAGCGGCTTCTCTTACCTTTTCAAAAGATAAATCGGTAAACACTTGGTAGTAATCCCCTACCAAAGCAAACTCACGCTTCTTAAAGGTATCGTAAGCTTTCTTTCCTAAAGGAAGTACAGTGACATTCGCATCCGCGTATTCGGTACTGATAGCTGCAGAAGTTGCCTTAAGAACGTTGGCATTAAAAGCACCGCAAAGTCCTTTATCAGAAGTCACAGGAACAATCAGTACATTCTTCACTTCGCGTTTTTCTGCATATACCAGATCGCTGCTACCCTCATTTTCAGAAGAAACATTATTAAGAATGGCAGTTAGCTTCTGAGAATAAGGACGCATTTGGATTATTTTGTCCTGGGCTCTCCTAAGTTTTGCCGCAGCCACCATTTTCATTGCTTTGGTGATTTGCTGTGTAGAAACTACGGAGTTAATCCTTTCTTTTACTTCCTTTAAGTTAGCCATATTTACTAGTAGTAGATCCTCCCTCATTTATGGAGGGAGGATGTATGATTTATTTTGCGTACTTAGGTGTAAGTTCTTTAGCTGCTTTTTCCAACAATTTACCGGCTCCGTCCAAGTCACCTTTCTTAAGTGCAGTAAGGGCATCTTGGTACTGAGTAGTCAACAGCGTATAATACTCTTTTTCAAACTCTCTGGCCTTTTCTACAGGTACGCTATCCATCAAACCTTTGGTAGAAGCGTAAATGATAGCCGCCTGAAGTTCTACTCTTACAGGAGAGTATTGGTTTTGTTTTAGGATTTCCTGGTTTCTACGACCTCTTTCGATGGTTCTTTTAGTAGTAGCATCCAAATCAGAACCAAACTTGGCAAAAGCTTCCAATTCACGGAACTGAGCCTGATCCAGTTTCAAGGTACCGGATACTTTCTTCATTGATTTGATCTGTGCATTACCTCCTACACGAGATACGGAAATACCTACGTTAATGGCCGGACGGATACCTGCGTTGAACAGGTTGGTCTCCAAGAAAATCTGGCCATCCGTAATTGAAATTACGTTGGTTGGGATATATGCAGAAACGTCACCTGCTTGTGTTTCGATGATAGGAAGTGCAGTCAATGATCCTCCCCCTTTCACCAACGGACGGATAGACTCTGGAAGGTCGTTCATCTCCTTGGCGATAGCGTCAGAAGAGTTGATTTTCGCAGCTCTTTCCAATAATCTTGAGTGAAGATAGAATACGTCACCCGGATAAGCTTCACGTCCCGGAGGTCTTCTCAAAAGAAGAGAAACTTCACGGTAGGCTACTGCTTGCTTAGATAAGTCATCATAAACCACCAAAGCAGGACGGCCGGTGTCTCTGAAAAATTCACCGATAGCAGCACCGGTAAACGGAGCAAAGAACTGCATTGGAGCAGGATCAGCTGCAGAAGCTGAAACTACTACAGTGTATGGAAGCGCTCCACCTTTTTCCAAAGCGGCTACAACACCTGCTACTGTAGAAGCTTTCTGACCGATGGCTACATAGATACAGAATACAGCTTCTCCTCTGTCATAAAATTCTTTTTGGTTAAGAATGGTATCAATGGCCACGGCAGTTTTACCTGTCTGACGGTCACCAATGATCAATTCTCTTTGCCCTCTTCCGATTGGAATCATGGCATCGATAGATTTGATACCTGTCTGAAGCGGCTCATTTACTGGCTGACGGTAGATTACACCTGGAGCTTTACGTTCCAAAGGCATATCGTAAAGATTTCCTTCCAAAGGACCTTTACCATCAATTGGCTGTCCCAAAGTATCCACTACCCTGCCCAGCATACTTTCACCTACTTTGATCGAAGCAATCTGCTTGGTTCTTTTTACGGTATCCCCTTCTTTCACTTCCTTGGAATCACCGAAAAGTACCGCACCTACATTGTCTTCTTCCAGGTTAAGCACCATTGCCTTGAGTCCGTTTTCAAACTCCAGCAACTCACCAGCTTGAGCCTTGGTCAGCCCATAAATACGGGCCACACCGTCACCAACTTGTAGGACAGTCCCTACTTCTTCCAGTTCAGCTTCAGTTTTAGCGCCTGAGAGCTGCTCTCTCAATATCGCCGAAACTTCATCAGGTCTTACTTCTGCCATTCTTAGATATAGTTATATAGTTTCTGCTTAATTTAGATTTGTTTCTCGTAATGGTTAGTGGAGAACTGAACCCTTAGAGCCCTTAGCTTGCTGCTCATTGATTCGTCCAACTGTCGGTCATTGACCTTCAGGATATAACCACCGATAATATTTTTGTCAATCTTCTCGATCAAGGATACTTTTGACCTTCCTGAAATCTCCTTTACTGCTTCAGCAAAGGTCTGACGCATACTGTCATCGATTTCAAAAGTCGTGGTCACCTCTGCCACTTGGATATCCTCATGTGCATTATAAAGCGCATGGAATTCTCTTGCGATATCAGCTAAAATATCCTCTCTTTTCTTTCTGGAAACAATTTGAAAAAAGGACAGGGTAAGCTCTTGGGCACTTTTTGCAAAGACCTCTTTAATCACCTTCGCTTTAAGTTCGGATTTTAAAATCGGGCTTTTTAGCAATAAGGCAAAATCCCTGTTGGCCGCTACCACTGAAGACAACTGCTGCATATCCTCATGCACTTCCTGCAGTATTCCTTTTTCCACTGCCAATTCCAACAAAGACTTGGCATATCGAGAAGCAACTCTTTTTACTGACATTTGCTTTGATTAATTTAACTTAAGATCTTTTACAAACTCTGCTACCAACTCCTTCTGCTCTTTTTCTGTATTGAGGCTCTTACGCAACAATTTCTCTGTAACGTCCAGTGCCAACGAAGCCACTTGGTTTTTTACCTCAGTCAAAGCTGCCTTTTTCTCTGTTTCAATTACTGCTTTCGCATCTTCAATCATCTTTGAACCTGCTTTTGAAGCCTCTGCTTTCGCCTCTTCGATAAGCTTGACAGAAGTTTCATTGGCTGATTTCAAAATACGATCTCTTTCCAACCTTGCTTCCTGAAGTAACTTTTCGTTTTCAGCTTTAAGGTTAGCCATTTCATTTCTTGCATTTTCGGCAGCTTTCAAAGCTCCCTCAATGGCATTCTCCCGCTCGTCCAGAGCAGAAAGAATTGGTTTCCAGGCAAATTTACCCAGGATAATCAACAATATCCCGAAACCAATAATTTGCCAAATGATTAATCCAGAACCCGGTATAATAAGATCCATCTGTATAAAGTTTTAATCTGTTTTGTTCAAATGATAAAGGAGGGGACGAACCTAGCGTCCATCCCCTGATCTTTGCACTTCTTAGAAAGTGATGTTCTCGTTAAGAGCAATAAGTAGACAAACTACCACTGCAAACAGGGAAACCACTTCAATAAGGGCTGCAATAATCAACATGGCAGTTTGGATTTTACCAGCTGCTTCAGGTTGTCTTGCAATACCTTCCATAGCCTGACCACCGATTCTACCGATACCAAGTCCTGCGCCTATCGCTACAATACCAGCACCGATACCTGCACCCAAAAGTGCTAGGCCAGCAGACAACAATAATGAAGTTAACATACGTGTTATTTATTTATAAATTGAACAAAGAAATTTAATGATCATGATGTTCTGCTACCGCTGAACCAATGTACATCGCAGAGAACAAGGTAAATACATACGCCTGAATGGTTGCTACCAATAGTTCTATCAAATTGATAAACACTACCATTACCGTACTTGCCACCCCTACAGCATAAGATTCAAACACGAAGATCAAACCAATAAAGCTAAGGATCACAATGTGCCCCGCAGTGATCGCGACAAAAAGCCGGACCATCAAGGCAAATGGCTTGGTAAACAAACCGATAATTTCAACAGGAACGATTACTATCAACAACGGTAAAGGAACTCCAGGAGTAGCCACCACGTGCTTCCAGTAATCCTTGTTGCCATTTAGGTTGGTTGCAAAAAAGGTAAACACAGCCAGCGTCATCGTTACAGCAATGTTTCCAGTCAGGTTGGCAGCACCAGGAACCAATCCTAGCAAGTTACCAATCCAGATAAAGAAAAATATGGTCAACAAATAAGGAGTGAATTTCTTGTATTTAGGACCAATGTTCGGCTTTGCCACTTCGTCACGAACAAAAAGCACAATCGGCTCGATGATTGAAGCAACCCCTTTTGGCGCACCGCTTGGATTTTTCTTGTAATTCTTGGCGGCGGAAAGTATCACCCAAAGAATCACAAAGAAAACAATTATAAGCATTGCTACGTTCTTAGTGATCGAGAGATCCACATAGGACCTACTCTCATCTACCGCATGAAGCTTGTCATGCTCGTTGATGTAATACCCGTTGTGCTCAACACCAAATTTATGCGTCTCATGATCCTGAAAATCCGTAGAGGAATAGACTTCCAGCCCCCTATCGGCAGAATAAATGATTACCGGCAAAGGCAAAGTGATATGGGTATGCCCCACAGTTGCGAAATGCCATTCATGCGAATCCTTAATGTGGTGCATGATGAAAGCCGTCTTACTCTCTTCACCTTCCTCGGATGAGGCAAAAGTCGCAGTTGAAAGCGTCATTAAAAACACTGACAACAAGGTGCTTATGCACAGAAACTTACGAAACATCAACTCAAATATTATAGACCTACTTAGAATGAGGGCGCAAGTTAGTTATTAAGCTGTATATATCAAACAACAAATACAACAAATAGACCACAAAAAAATTGGCAAAAAACAAAATCTTATTGTCTATTTTGAGAAATAAGCAAATAGCAATAAAAATCAAGCTGGCCAAAAACCGGAATACCGTAGCGCCCAACGCTATATTGACAGAATTATCTTTCGACTGTTTTAACAATAATTGAATAAGCTGTCCGCTTACCAACATTAAACCAAAGTAAAAAATGATCACCTGCCATACCCGGGAATGCACCCAGTCCGGCATGAGATACTGAATCAAAAAGACCAACAACACCACTATCCCCGTCAATATTACCAAGGACCCAACATGCGATTTTAAGATTTTCATTTCTATAAGTTATTTATTGGGTACAAAAATAACTTTTTTATTCTTACCCCGGTCTGTTAATCCTGTTTTAAGGATTTAAAAAGACTGTAGAAAGCAAGGGCAATAGAGAGAAAGCAAAAAAGCAAAAGCCAAACGGGAAACTTCATCTGGCTTTTTTCTTGCACTTTGAGGCCTAACCATGTTCCCAAACCTATAATAGCACACATTTGGAAAGCCAGCCCCATATACTTCACGTATTCAGGATAACTACTCTGAGACGATTTCCTTTCCTTTAGGGGTTTTCTCTCTTGTTCCATCATTCATTTCCGCGTTTAGTTGTTCTTCATTACCTGAACCAATGCTGTCCTCTGTTTGGGACATTTTGCACAATCCATTGAGCACTGCACCATTTTCTATGACCAGCTTTTTGGTGTAAATGTCACCATCGATCACCGCACTTTCCTTAAGGTAAAGAATTTCCGAGCACCGCACCACTCCCTTAATGTTCCCGGCTATCTCCGCTTCCCTGGCTTCAATATTTCCTTCCAAAGAAGCCGAATCCCCAATAACAATTTTATTCTGGGAACTTAAGGTCCCCTCTACCTTTCCTTCAATCCTGATATTACCAGATGTGGTGATATCCCCTTTGATGAAGGTTTCTCTAGCGATCACGTTGCTGGAATTCACCATCTCGGCAACAGACTTTTTTTCTTCTCCTTTGCTAAACATAATTAATCGAAGGTTATAAATTCTTGGGGATTAAGCGGATTGCCTTTGTACCACAATTCGAAATGAAGATGCTGCCCGGTGGTCTGCTCACCTGTATTCCCCACTACAGAAAGCACTTCCCCTCCGCTTACGGGTTCCCCCACCGACTTTAACAATACCGAATTATGCTTGTAAATTGAAATCAGTTCATTGGAGTGCTGCACAGCAATCACATTCCCTGTCTCTAAGGTCCAGCTTGCCCATATGACCGTACCATCCGCCACGGACTTCACCGGTTCGTTTTCTTCGGTTACCAGATCTACCCCGTAATGATCCGTGGACAAATCAAAACCACTGGTCACTACCCCTTTCAAAGGGGTGAAAAAGTAGGTTTCCGTAAATGAGGCCGTAGAAATCCTTTCAAAACTCCTTTCATCCGGAGACATGGACTCAAACTCATCTATCACACTTTTCGTGGCCTCTCCTTTCTTATAAAGATCTACTTCACCCGGGGAGAACACGCCCCCATTATTGGCCTGAACCAAAGAATCATTGACTCCTACACCAGCTCCCGCCTCATACTCACCAGAAATGATTTTTTGTATATTTTCCAGATACCTGTCCTTAGCCTGTACTTCCACTAAAAGGGAGTCGACCGTTTCGGATAGGGCATAAATCCTCTTCATGTTTTCAGACTCTTGATAAGCAGGGTCAAACCAGCTCGCCAAAACCGTCTTGGACATGATCATGGCCACCGCAAAAAAAACAAGCAGGACAAAAACCAGGATCAAGCCTATTTTCACTTTGCTAATGGATAAAGAGGTAATGACAGAAAAATCCTTCTCCCTCCTGATGACAAAGAGGTATTTGTCTTCTATCCATCTTTTTATCCCTTGTCGCCTATTCAAGTTTTTGTTGTTTATACCAAACTATAAGATACAAAAATATAATATTAATCCGTAGCGTTTACATTATTGAATCAAAAGCACTAATTTGGGGTTCTATAACGGATATAAAAATGTAAAAGTGAGTAAGATTTGCTATCTACTGGGTATTGTATTTTTCCTGTCTGTCGTTGGGTGTTCATCTCAGAAGGACACTTTTACCAACCGATTGTACCATAATGTAACTGCCCATTTTAACGCTTATTTTTTGGCCAAAGAAAAGATCAATGAGGCCGAAACAGACTTTGCCAATAGCTACCGGGAAGATTTTTCCCGGGTACTTCCTGTTTATTTGCCCATTGATTCGGCTACTGTGGACAAAAACCAGGAGACCTTAGAAGAAGCGAGGGAATTAGCCGCCAAGGCCATTGACTGGCATAAAATCAGTAATTGGGTAGACGACAGCTACTATTTAATCGGGCTGATCGACTACTATGAAGGCAACACCGATGATGCCATCAATACCTTTAAATACCTCAATGTAAACAGTAAGGACAATGAAGTAAGGCACAAATCACTCGTACAACTTTTACGGATTTTTATTGATCAAAGAAAATTCGACGAGGCTGTTTATGTCATTGATTTCCTATCAAAGGAACCTGAAATCAATAAAGAAAATAAAAAGCTGCTGTACAAAACCCTGGCTTATTACTATGAGGTCAGAAACGAAAAAAATGGAATGATTACCGCTCTGGAAAAGATGATGGAGTATTCCAGTGATGCCAAAGAAAAATCAAGGACCTACTTTATTTTGGCACAATTGTACCAAAATGAGGGTTTTGATGCCCTTGCCCATTCCTATTACCAAAATGCCCTCGCCGGAAATCCTCCTTATGAAAGGGCTTTTTTCGCACAACTCTATGCTCAGCAGGTAGCGGAGCTTGAAAAAAGCAAAGACCTCAAAAAAGTCAGAGCTTATTATGACGAGCTTTATGACAATAGGAAAAACATCGACCTCCGAAATGTGGTTTTGTACGAAAAGGCGCTGTTTGAATTAAAGCAGGAGGAAACAGACAAAGCCATCCATCTTCTTCACCGGGCAGCGAAAGAAAACAGCAAAAATGAAAAGCAAAAAGGCTATATCTATAAAAAACTAGCCGACATCTACTTCAGCGACCGGGAGGACTACCGGTCCTCAAAATACTACCTCGACAGTGCCTTACAGTTTTTCACTGCATCCGATCCTTTATTCAAGTTCCTTGAAGAGGAAAAAGAGGTATTGGACAAGTACACCTACAATTTTGAATTCATTAAAGAAAAAGACAGCTTATTACTCCTAAGTAAACTGCCCCCTGAGGAACAGAACATAATCGTAGAAAACCACCTTAAGGAGGAAGAAAAAAGATTGCTTGCCGAGGCTGAAAAGAAAACAAAAAAGAAAAACCCAAGCATCTTCGACAATCTCTTGGCTTTGGGGGACAATAATTCCAACAGCTCCTTTTATTTTGACAACCCTACCGCTGTTCAACAAGGCGAAATTGATTTTTTCAGAAATTGGGGGAACCGCCCCCTGACAGACAACTGGCGAAGAAAAGCCAGTGGCTTTCAAGACCGCTCCGGTTTTTCTAAGGAAAACCAGACCACCGCAGTCGAAGATGAAGGCGATGATATCAATCAAGTCATCTCATCCCTGCCGAGCAAAGAGTCCTTATTGTCCAATATCCCTAAGTCTGAGGCAGAAATCAAAAAACTGAACAAGGAGCTGGAATCTTCCTATCTTGAGCTTGGAAAAGTATTGTTCTTTGATCTCAACAAGCCCATTCTTGGCAAGGAATATCTTCAGGAGCTTATCCAAAGATATCCCCAATCCGACAAAAAGCCGGAGACCTACTATACCCTGTTCCTAATAGAAGAAGCTATTGGAGGCGCACCAGAATATTATGCCAGCAGGCTCAACAGTGAATATCCGGATTCACCATTTACCAAATCCGTTAATAACCCCATTGACAAAACATCAGGAACCATTGCCAATAAAAATGCCGCTGAGAACTACAGCAAAGCCTACTCACTGTACCACCAAAATGAGTTTGGGCTATCCCGTCAGCTTATACGCAGCACCCTGGACACCTATCCTTTGACTGCTGTTACAGAAAAACTGCTTTTACTTGACATCATGATTTCAGGTAAAACTGAAGATGCCAAGGTATACCAAAAACGCTTGGAGCAATATATTAACAGCACAAAAAATGCTGAATTGACAAATATGGCAAGGAATATGCTAAGTGTTTTGACAGGAGAAACAGGTCAAAAGAATCTGGCCGATATCTCGCCATTATCATCAACAGATACCCTTGCCACTGCCGCTCCAACAAACACACAAACCATTGAAACGGACAGCCTGGCCAATAAGAAGGTGTATAAGTTGAACCACGAACAAACACATATATTTATATTGGTAGTCAATCCTGATCATATTGAAAAATCAAAAAACCTAACGGCTGATCTGGAAAATTTCCATAGCGACAATTTCCCTAATTCACGTTTAAGGACAGGCAACTTAAACTTCACCAGGGAGGAATCGATATTATTGGTGAGTCCGTTCACCAATGCTGAAAAAGCCAGTGAATACCGGAACCGGTTCCTTAAAGAATTTAGGTCACAGGCATTACCCGAGGAAATAAAAAAGAGTAGTTTTGTCATCTCATTAGAAAACTTCCAACAGCTCAACAAAAGAAAAGACATTCCTGAGTATGAAGCTTTTTACAAAGCTTCCTATTGATAACACCATGAATAAGAAGAACACAACTAAAAAAAGCTGGAATACCACCGGTAAAATCATAAAGTTACTTTGGCTCATTTTCTTTGCAGGCCTTTTGAGCTTTGTCATTTTCGTCTGGTCTGTAAGTGTGGACTTTCTAGGCCTGTACGGTGCTTTGCCCGACTTTAAAACCTTGGAAAACCCCGAAAATGAACTTGCCTCAGAACTTTATTCCTCTGATGGTGTGATGCTTGGTAAATACTACAGGGAAAACCGCTCCCCAGTAAAATACGAAGAGCTGTCTCCCAATCTGATCAATGCCCTGGTTGCCACTGAGGACATCCGATTTGAAGAACACTCGGGTATAGACCCTAAGGGGCTTGCGAGGGTTCTTTTCAAAACTATCCTCATGGGACAGAGAAGTTCAGGCGGAGGGAGTACCTTAAGCCAACAAACGGCCAAAAACCTCTTTAAAACGAGGGGGGCAGCGAGCCAAGGTACCCTAAGCGGTA
This sequence comes from Echinicola sediminis, assembly GCF_054777495.1. Taxonomy (NCBI): domain Bacteria; kingdom Pseudomonadati; phylum Bacteroidota; class Cytophagia; order Cytophagales; family Cyclobacteriaceae; genus Echinicola; species Echinicola sediminis. The sequence goes on from NZ_BAAHAP010000001.1 coordinate 60,308, forward strand.
TTCCTGGGCTCAGGATGCTGATCATCAAAACCAAGGAATGGATAGTGGCTACCCAGCTGGAAAAAGCCTATACCAAAGATGAAATCCTTACCATGTACCTCAACACTTCCGAATTTGGAAGTAATGCATACGGGATCAAAACAGCCGCAAGGACATTTTTTAACAAAACCCCAAAAGACTTAAACGTCCAGGAGTCGGCTGTTCTGGTGGGGCTATTCAAAGCGCCCACCTATTACAGTCCTGTATACAACCCCGAAAATTCACTAAGAAGAAGAAATACGGTGCTTGGTCAAATGGAAAAGTACGGCTATATAACATCAGCCGACTTTGACTCCGTAGCAACGATGCCCATTGAGCTGGACTATAGGGTAGAAAGCCATAACAGGGGCCTGGCCACCTATTTTAGGGAAATCGTAAAAGCGGACCTGCTCAAGTGGACCAAAGAAAACCTTAAAGCAGACGGCACCCCTTATGACCTATTTGGCGATGGTCTTAGGGTGTATACGACCATCGACAGCAGATTGCAACAGTATGCTGAAGAAGCTGTTGAGGAGCATATGAAGGAACTGCAGGCCAAATTTGTGCAGGAACTTAGAGGCCGGGAACCATGGATTGACAGCAATGGTAAAGTGATTCCCAATTTCCTAGAGACCATGATCAAAAGAACCGAAGCATACCGTGTTTTGGTCAATAAATACGGAGCTGACTCGGACTCAGTGAAGATAAAACTCAATGAAAAGAAAAAAATGAAAGTCTTTTCATGGGAAAAAGGAGAAATCGATACGGTAATGAGCTCGATGGATTCCCTAAGTTACTACAAAACCTTTCTTCAATCAGGTTTTGTATCGATGGATCCTCAAACCGGCCATATCAAAGCTTGGGTAGGCGGGCTTAACCACAAGTATTTCAAATATGACCACGTGAAAGAAGGTAAAAGACAACCTGGATCGACTTTTAAACCTTTTGTTTATGCCGCGGCCATCGAAAATGGCTACAGTCCATGTTATACTGTAGTGGACCAGCCTGTTGAAGTCAATATCCCAGGTCAGCCTACCTGGAGACCTGATAATGCCGACGGGAAATTCACGTACGAAAAAATGACCATCAGGCAGGCTATGGCCCAATCCATCAATTCGATTACGGCCTATATGATGAAACAGATCAGTCCTGAAGTGGTCGTGGAAACCGCCCATAGATTGGGCATTACCAGTGATCTGGACCCGGTACCCGCTTTGGCCTTAGGTACCAGTGATGTTTCCATATTCGAAATGGTTGGAGCCATGAGTACATTTGCCAATAAGGGAGAGCACATCACCCCATACTACATCGACAGAATCGAAGACAAAAACGGCAATGTTTTACACGAATTCCCAGCAAGGAAAAAGCCTGCCATGAGCGAAGAACATGCCTACCTGATGCTTCATATGCTTAAGGGGGGATATGATGAGCGCGGTGGAACCAGCCAAGGTGTCCCTATGCACTTACGTGAAAACAACGAACTGGGGGGTAAAACAGGCACAACACAAAATGCCTCTGATGGCTGGTACATTGGACTGAGCAAAGACCTTGTCAGTGGCGTATGGGTAGGCGGAGATGACCGTGCTATTCACTTTAGAAGCTGGATAAGCGGCCAAGGAGCTAGAACAGCCAGGCCAATTTGGGTCAAATACATGACCAAGGTATATAATGATCCTAGCTTGGCCATCACCAAAGGGCCTTTTGAAAAGCCAGACCGTCCCCTAAGTGTGGAACTCAATTGTCAGGAATATGAATTGCAACCTGATGAATTTACCGACTTTGATTATGATCATCGAAGTAACGATTTCTAGCCATAACACTTACCTTATTTGAAACCATAAACAGAAAACAGCTCACAAGTGAGCTGTTTTTTTATATTTGCTAATATGTTAAGTCCTTCCTATAGCCCACAAGAATACAATAAGCTTCCCGACTCTCCGGGGGTGTACAAATATTTTAATGAAGAGGGAAAGCTGATTTACGTTGGCAAAGCAAAGAGTCTTAAAAAGAGGGTCGCCAGCTACTTTGTCAAAAGTGCCAACCTCAACTTAAAGACCAAAAGAATGGTCAAAGAAATCCGTCGCATTGAGTTTACCATGGTAAATTCTGAATTTGACGCCCTTCTTCTTGAAAACAACCTGATCAAAAAAGCACAGCCCAAATACAATATCCTGCTTAAAGACGATAAAACATACCCTTATCTCTTACTGACAAAAGAGCATTTTCCACAAATTTATCCCACCAGAAAAGTCATCCCCTCCAAGGGAACCTACTATGGTCCTTTTGCCAGCGTAAGGGCCATGCATAATGTACTGGAACTCATTCGGACCCTCTTTACTATTAGGACCTGTAAATTGGACCTTAACCCGTATAAGATCGCAGAACAGAAGTACAAAGTCTGCCTGGAATACCATATTGGAAATTGCCTCGGGCCATGTGAAGCACTACAGTCGGAAACTGATTACTTAAAGGAAATTGACCAAGCTAAAAATATCCTTAAAGGAAACCTTGGTATCCCCAAAGCCTATTTCAAAAGCAGGATGCAGGAGGCTGCCGAAAATCTGGCATTTGAAGTGGCGCACAAATACAAAGAAAAACTTGACCTATTGGAAAAGTACCAAGCCAAGTCCTTGGTGGCCAACCCGCACATTTCAAATTTGGATGTATTTACCATCGTGACGGACGAGAAATACGCATTTGTAAACTACCTGAAAATTAAAAACGGAGCCATACATATCACAAAGACCGTAGAGCTGAAACAGAAACTCGACGAAACCGCTGAGGAACTTTTATTAACCGCTATCTTCAGGCTTCAGGATCAATTTCAAAGCGATGCAAAAGAAATCATCAGTAATTTAGAGCTGGAAAATCCCATTGAGGGTCTACAACTGACTGTGCCAAAAATCGGCGACAAGAGAAAACTCGTTGAGCTGTCTCTGAAAAATGCCATGTATTATAAGAAAGAAAAAATACTCGCAAGCGGCGTTGCCAAAGAGAAGAAAAACAGAATTTTATCACAGCTACAAAAGGACCTTTCATTAAAAGAAATACCCGACCATATAGAATGCTTTGACAACTCCAATATCCAAGGCGCCTTCCCCGTTGCCAGTATGGTATGCTTTTTAGATGGCAAACCCGCAAAAAAAGAATACCGTCATTTTCATATAAAAACAGTAGAAGGGCCCAATGACTTTGCCAGTATGACTGAAATCGTCGGAAGGCGCTATACACGGCTGCTGAAAGAACAAACACCTTTGCCCAAACTGATAGTCATCGATGGCGGTAAAGGCCAATTATCAGCAGCTGTGGAAGCATTAAAATCCCTGGGGATTTATGGTAAAATCCCCATTATTGGCATTGCCAAGAAACTGGAAGAAATATATTTTCCGGAAGACTCCTTCCCGCTACATATCGACAAAAAATCAGAGTCATTACGACTGATCCAGCGCATAAGGGACGAGGCTCACCGTTTTGCCATTACTTTTCACCGGGATGTCCGAAGCAAGAGTTCCTTTAAAACCGTGCTCGATCAAATAGAGGGTATCGGGCCGCAAACCACCAACAAGCTCCTCCAACATTTTAAATCCGTTACCAAAATAAGAGAAGCTACTGAAGAAGAGTTGGCGGAGATTATAGGCGTCCATAAAGCAAAAAAAATAATGGAATTTATAAAAATAGAGGGCATGTAACTAAGTCACCTGCCCTTTTTATAAATGATTACCACTCCCAGAGGCTGTTTTCAAACTCTAAGAGTTCATATTCAAATTTTAACCCATCGAGATAGGCTTGCAAATTAGCGTTGGGATTTTCGGGATTGACCAAATCAGCAATCAAGGCATCGTCCGCATTAGAGTATTTACGAACAACCGATTTAAACATCCTTAGATCAAAAGCCTGACTGTACGATAAGTTCTTCGATCTATTTTTAAAGTTGATCCATTTTGCCTCAGGATGGTCCTTAAAATACTCATAAAAATCCTTGTACCTGATGTAGGCAATGGTTTTCTGTCCTGCATTTGCATTAGTTTGGGAAGGCATTACCAGTTCCAGGTATTTGATATCAAACCTTACTTGAGAATGGTGCTTGTCAAAGATAAAGTCTTCCTTGAAATCCAAGTAGTAAAGGTTTTTCACAAAGATGCTGTCGCCATTGGCAGAAATCCAGAAATTGGATTGAAAATCGGTAATAGGTAGTTCCTCTTTAAACTCTTCATCGGCAAAGGTAGGAAAGGCATTTTCCTCAACTACTGCTTTATAAATACTGTTGATGATTCCATTGTTTTTAGTATCTCCGGAACCATAAAGCGGATGATTGTACTTCTCGCGCAGATCTATCCTGCGCCAAACGCCTATCTGATACATTTTATCATCCTCCCGGATGGGATGTGCAGAAAAAACCGTGTCCACTTCAAACCGCGTATCGCCATTACTATAGGGGTCTACACTGGTTGCTCCTCCCCCTTGCGCCAACACATTGCCCCCCAAAAAAGAGACAATCAAAATAAGCAGTGTACCAAAGATTTCTTTAAATAGTTTCATAACAATATCGTTTATCTCCCTGTCCTCAGAGCCTACTCAAATCCAATTTCCCTTATTTTATTGGTATCCTGATAACATCATTGTAGGTACTCCTAATTTTATTACCTCTAAAGTTAGTTCTCGTAACTTCAGATATTTGAATGACCAATGCATCGCCGCTTTTGGCAGCTGCCAAAAGGTTCCTAATCGGAACATTCTCTCCATTAATATTTACCTCATCCCTCGGAACCTCATTTCTAAGAAGTTTAACTACTCCTCCAGTCACTTCAAACTTAGCATCCTTAGGCATAGTCCTTCCGAATGTCGGCTCAGGAATGGCTCTTACTATCAACTGTGACGGACCAGGAGCAGGGTAAGGAGTTCTTTCATCAATTTCTCCCCTTGCATCATAGGCCTTCACTGTTGGTGCCGGTACCGGTCTGATATCATAAACCTTCGTGCCAATCTTTGATCCGCCACTACTTACACCGATGGATACTTTTCCTGAATTGCCAGGGATAATGGTCACATCACCAGGCTTACTTCCTTTAATGGCCTGACCGTTGGTGATGGCAAATTCTGGCGCGTAGCTGTTGCCCAGTGCAGGCACCTTAATACTCAATTCATTGGCACACTCTGCATACAGCTGCTGAATGGCCTCAGCTGTCACCTCAATGGTCGGATTAGCTACGAAGTAGTCATAATCCACGGTCAATAGGCTGTCCTCTCCAGCAATATTTACCAAAACCTCACCTCTAAAGGTTCTTTTGGCCAAGCCCCTGTCATCATAACTACCCGCAGGAGTGACTGGGAAGCTTATTTGTCCAAAACCATCCACCACAGGGATTTCATTTCCGTCAATAGACATAGCAGGCTGTGCTGACGAAGATGAAGAGGCAATGAACAGATTACCTTCAAACCTCGTGCCTGCAGCTACTATATTGGAATTTGCAGCCACCATCGGTTTGAAAATATCCGATTTAAAGTAAAACGAGCCCAGAGATCCTGTTATTGCAGAAAGGGCCTCACTTTCAATATTCAGCACCTCATTTTCATATTGGCTGATAATGGCCAACACAGCACCGATCGGAGACTTCACGAAATTGAGGTTAACAAAATCCTTATAACTCACATCAGGATCATTTTTGAAAATATCAATTTCATCAGCATCCTTGGCTATCTTCTCAAATTTGAGCGGCACGCCTATACCTCCCAAAATGGCTTCTACTTCTTGGGGATACTGATTCAGACGTTCCTGCATCTCATACCCCTTTCTGTTGTTGTTGAAGATATTTCCAGCAATGTCGGTATTCTTCAGTGCACTATTCTTGAACTGTCCTTCGTCGTTTAGTGCATTGGACTGAGTGATCAAATCCTGCTTCAGCCCTTCCAGGTATTGGAAAACCTCCGCGGTTTTCTCCCTCACCTCACGGGCAGCTGCTACTTTAGGAACATCCTTGGGGTTGTTCCCCTGTTGTTCCACCGTACTTTGAATTGAACTCACCGTAAATTCATTTTTCTGAATGTAATTTTTCGAAGTCCTCTCCAAACCATCGTTCAGCAAAATAAATTTTTGGAGTATTTGATTACTTACCTGTAACGCCAAAAGTGCAGTCAGAACGAGATACATCATCCCGATCATCTTTTGTCTTGGCGTCTCTTTAGCTTGGGCCATATGTCCAGTTAATTTACAGTCCTAAAATAAATTACCATTAGCCCCTCATGGCAGTCAACATACCACCATAGATGTTGTTGAGAGAGCTTACGTTTTTGTTCAGCTTGGCCAGTTCAGCTTTAAATGTTTCAGTTTCCTTTCCTGCCTCATTCAAACCTTCCATAGCTGCTGTCACATTGGAATAGAATTTATTAAGAACTTTCACGTGGCTATTGGCATCCTGCAATTCCATTTCATAAACTGCATTCAGCGCCGACAGGTTTTTGGTCACAGTCACCACTTGTTCGTGATATTCTTTGGCATCCTGAGAGGCTGAAGACATTTCTGTCAATGCCGCCGCAGTTTTGCCATAAGACTGATTGATATCCACTAACGTTTTGGAAGCCACCTTGACGTTTTCAGCATATTCAGAAGTGGCCAGTGCTGCATCAGCCACAGATCCCATTTTCTCGGTGGACTTAGCCAAATTTTCCAGACCTTTACCCAAACTTTCCACCAAATCGGGACCGACTTTGGCATCCTCCAACATTTTATCCAATTTTTGGGAAATGTGATTGCTGGAACCGCCGTTTTTCCGCGGAGCAACGGGAGCCGAACTGTCTTCCAGTTCAGGATATACCTTACTCCAATCAAGTTCCTTGGCCTTAGGCTCAAAAGCTGATAAGAAAAATATGACTGCTTCTGTAGATAGCCCCAGCCCGATCATCAACGAGGCGAACGGCCAATCCAATATTTTGAACATGGCACCCAAAATTACTACTGAAGCACCGATTCCATAAATCTTAGGCATAATCGAACCATAAAACTTATGGGTAAATGAATTTCCATTGTTTGACATAGAGATTAAAAGTCTGGTTTAGATTAAATGTTATTAATTGGTGATTTATCGAGCTCTTCTTCTTGATGCCCTTACATCCATAGACCCTGACCTACCGATAAATGTCATCACGGTCCTGAATCCGATATGGGCAGATTTCATATCCTGATACTCGTAACTTCTAGTACTGGTTTCCAAATAATGGGAAATGTCTTTCCATGAACCTCCTCGAACCACCTTTCGTGATTCGTTCTCATCTTCATATCTGGGGTCCATGTCCCATGTCAATGCACTACCGGCCGGATTATAGGCGTCCTCCACCCATTCTGAAACATTCCCGGCCATATTATACAAACCAAAACCATTGGGAGCATAGGCATCTACTGGAGCCGTGTAAGCAAAGCCATCATCGATATAGTTACCACGGCCAGGCTTGAAGTTGGCCATCAAACATCCTCTTCTGTTTTTCAGGTAGGGACCTCCCCAAGGATATTTTGCGATTTCCTTTCCTCCTTTGGCAGCATATTCCCATTCAGCTTCAGACGGTAACCTGAAGCGGGGCATATCGAATTCCGACTTATCATTCGCATTCATATGGTAGGACTTCCACTCACAAAACTTCTTGGCCTGCTCCCAGCTGACACCTACAACGGGATAATCATCAAATGCAGGGTGCTCAAAATAATATTCCATTAGGGGATCGCCATAATGGTGAGTAAAACTTTGAGACCAAACGGTAGTATCCGGAAGCAACTCATCTATGTTGAATTGCGGTGGATCCTTGAGCGTCGTCGGAGTAGACAATGCCAATTCTCCCATTTTCACAGCTTCTAAAAACTGGCGATATTTATTATTTGAAACTTCATACTTATCCATATAAAATTCCGATATCGTCACTTGCCTGTTCAGAGAGGATTTACTGACAGCGATATCCTCATCTGATTGTCCCATCCAAAAAGTCCCAGCCTTTACCGGCACCATTTCATGGGGCAACACCTGTTGCCAGCCACTTCGGTTGGGCACTCCTGTTACCTCTCCCGACCTGTTCGCTTTTTCGCTTGCAGAACCTTTGCTTCCAAATAAGCCACAACTTTGCAAAAGCGTCGAAGCCAGCAGCATCACGACTCCCGTCAATAATCGTGAGTTCATTTTTCTATACATAAAAGACACTTTAGTTGACAATTCCCGATTTCTTCGACGTACGTCAATTCACCAAGAGCGAAAATTAACAGAAATTACATAAAAAACGCAACGAACAACCGAAAATTAATCTTAAGTTAAAAACGATACCGTGGCGTTCTTTGTATTACCTTCTGTAAAGTTCGTGAGACAGTTGGCAAATTATACGACAACATAAACTCGTGAGAACTAGGTGATTTAGCTTCGTTCCCACCAATTACCAAATCAAACGCATACCCCAATTTTAAGGATCTATCTCTTAATAATTGATATCCAAATATCACAGACATCGACTCTTCATTTCTGAAGGCCAACCCTCCGCTTACCCGATCATTATGTGAGGCTATAACGCTAATATCATAGGAAAAATTATTGAACCCTACAGTTTTAACCAATAAACTTGGCGTAAAGCTCACCTGCGCAAAAGTATTGATCCTATAGCCCGCAGTTAAATAACTGTGGTTTTTCAATTGGTTATCAAAACTCCCCTCCCCAAAATCAAAGGCAGGCTCATTTAAATGCCTGCTGCTCACCCCCACAAAATACCTGGAAGTTTCATAATGAACTCCTGCTCCAAAGTGTGGCCTCATCTGGCTTTCACTTCCGGTGGCAGGAATGATGGGGTCCGGGTTTACCAGATCAATCTCATCATATTTCAGGGTATTGGAAAAAACACCTCCCGAAACCCCGATGCTCAAAGTCCCCTTATACAGGTCACGATGGTAAGCAAGGGCCAAATTAACATCCTGACTTCTGGTAGGGCCGATATCATCGTTGGCGAAGGTAAGCCCTACCCCTAAATTCTTTCCGGGTACTCTGGCCGATGCGGTCAAAAGCTGTGTGGTTGGCGCCCCGCCCTGACCTGAGGAGGAGGTATATCCCAGCCACTGGCTCCTATGCAAAGCACTGAACTGGTAACCGGCCTTCTGCCCAGCATAAGCGGGGTTATAGAAGAGGCCGTTGTACATATATTGGGTAAATTGCGCATCTTGCTGAGCATAAGCCCCTTGTTCAAGAAGCATGCCCATGGAGATGCTAAAAAAAATCGTAAAATAAAGGTAAATTCTATTTTTCATGCGGATCAAAAATACATTAAGCTCTCTTAGTATCTATTCTACGCAATTATAATCGAATTTACCTTATAAATGTTGACTTTTTTTTAAGCGTTATTCACTTTTTTGATGTAAAGTTCCAAGGCTCCAGTCATACTTGGCGCATTGGGCATCGGTGCCTCAATATCCAAGATAAGGTCCTGATCCCTTACGCTCTTCGATGTAGTGGGACCGAAAGCGGCAATTCTGGTAAAGCCCTGATCAAAATCGGGGAAATTCTGTATCAAGGACTTGATTCCCGAAGGGCTGTAAAACGCCAGAATATCGTATTTGATATCTTTCAGATCGGACAAATCAGCTGCCACGGTATGGTAAATTACCGCCTCCGTAAATTCGATATTGCTCTTGGACAAAAATTCGGGTATATCGTTTTTGCGGATATCAGAGCATGGAAAAAGGTACTTCTCTCCCTTATGCTTCTTGAAATAGTCAAACAAGTCTGCGGCTGTCCTCACTCCGACAAAAAGCTTTCTTTTTCTGATGACAATAAACTTTGGTAAATAGTGGGCTGTCTGCTCTGAAATACAAAAATATTTCATGTCAGCAGGCATTTCTATTTTCAGTTCTTGACAAATTTTAAAAAAGTGGTCAATAGCATTTCTGCTGGTAAAAATAATAGCCGTATGCTTTAAAATATCGATTTTCTGCTTTCTGAAGTCCCTAATGGACACAGGCTCTACCTGAATAAAGGGTCGAAAATCAATTTTAAGGTTGTATTTTTCAGCCAGTTGAAAATAAGGGGACTTTGCGTCAGAAGGTTTAGGTTGAGAAACCAAAATACTCTTTACCGGCCGAAATCTGTCTTTTGTAGATTTAGTCATTTGTCGTTATTCTACTTTTGTTTTCTCTTAGATCTTTTTACCTGAATCAGCTCCAGATGATCTTGGCGATCACTAAAAACGGTATCAATTCAGAGCTGCAAATGTAAGAAAATAAATGGTAACTTTTAAAGGGCACTTTTCTTAACATGATATAAAAAAGTCGAATGATGCCTAATAAATAGATTATTAGAAAAGTCGACACGGCATAATTCATCACCATATCCATGTCAGGATAGCTCTGCAAATAAAATCCAAAAATCACTGTAAAAAACAGCAGCATCAATATGAACAGGCCACGCATCAGGTAAAAGAACTGGCTAAAGTCCCATCGTTCAATCTGATAAACAGTGGTAAATGTTTTGATCCAAAAATACTTAATATAGGACAATACCATAACTATCACGGTCCCGGACAACCAGACCATAAACAAAAAGTCCATCTTCCCCGCTAGATAATCCCCCAAAATGGGCACCTCCCAAAAATAAACCGCAGACATCACAAAAAGGGACAACAACATACTAAAACCCAACAGATTGAACACCATATCGGAAGAGTAAACACTCCCTCCACTACCGGGATCTGTAAAATCTTCGGTAAAAACCGAGGCAGGCCGCAAAGCAGATTGGAACATCACCGGATAGGTCACCTTAAAGAGGGCGATTAGGGCCAGTATAATCACAAATGCCACAATCAAGAAGTCCTTGACCCTATCCTGTTTACGTAACAGAACAGCCTCATTCTCCTTTTTGCCTTGTACTTCATGACCATAGACAAAAACACCTTTTTTAATCGAAATCCCATCCCCATTCATTCCTTCTTTATACACCACTAAGTCCACCTCACCTAGCTGGTCTCCTGCAAATTCCCTAACCGATAGAATGGGCACAGTAAACGAAGTATCCTTCTTGGTGTAAAACCACAGTTTATCCCCCAAAAAAACGGCGGCTTCTTTTGGAAAACTCATTTCAAAGGATGACTGGGGAAAATCTACCGTGTTTATGCTTACGGATGCCTTAACCGGGGTTACCGTAAATTCGTTTTTTCTATTGAGTTGTATATGCGGGTTATAATTTTCCAAAACCTGCCCTCCTGCTTCAGTAAGCATCAAAAGCCCCCAAACGAATACTATAGCCCTTACCAATAATTTCATGTGCTGCTAAAATCTTCCTAAATAACCGAAATGTACCTTGGCGTAATTCACCCCCATTTGTTGTTCATTTGACTTCCCCACCCCAAACACAAGCTGAAATGCACCATTTCCTGTATCAAGACTCAATCCCCCTCCTAAAGAAAGGGCCTGATCTTTACCTGCCCTCCCAAGGCTTGCCCTCTGTTCCAGCCAAGCCCAATCCACAAAAGCCAAAAAATAGGAATGATCCTCAAAGTAAAACCTGGGCTCAAAATTAGTATAAACATACCGATTTGCGAAGAAGAAGTTCTCATTAAAGCCTCTGATACTTTTGAGTCCTCCCAACCGGAACATGTCATTTCTCAATAAATTGCCCCCTTCAATAATCCCGGCGTTTGCCCTGATCAATGCTGAGATATTCCTCCCCCAAGTCCAGAAGTTTTCCAAAATAAGCTTTGAATGGTATTGAATGGATTCTTTATCCACCCCATCATATAAATCTTCCTCAATCGCAGAATTATGAAGGATCTTTTTGTTACCCAGTCCCACCTCGATTATTGCCCTCTGCCCCCTTTTCGGCAAATAGGCATCATCCAGCAGAAATACCGACATGGTGGCACCATAGTTATGGTACCGGTAGTCCAGCACGTCCGGGAGTGTCCTGCTTTCCGTTTGGGGAACTGAAAGCAAATCCCCGGATCTCCAACTGGAAAAAAAGCCCATATCCACCGTTGGGCCGAGCTGATGGAGAAAAGACAAGCTGAAATCCCTGTTGAGAAAAGTAGTGTCCTCTTTTAAGAGTGAAAAAGAGGCTTTGACATCAATCGAGGAGCCCAAAACCATTGGCTCTTCTGCTGATAAATTAAGGTTTTGGGTATATTGGCTGAGGCGCTGCCAGTGAAGGGTATAATCCCTGCCTCTACCGCTCACATTATAAAGCTCCAGGTCAAACTGCCCTGTCACCAACACCTTGTTCCGCTCACTTTCATTGGGCAAAAAGCCAATTATTCCATCTATTGCATTTACCTTTCGGTCCTCTAATACCAAATAAACGGTTGCCTCACTATTTTGAAAACTTATCCGGGGAGAGGAGACCAGCTTAACGGTTCTCAAGCGGGTCAACTTCCCACTTGCTGCGTTCACTTTTTTTTGTGAAAAAAGTTCTCCTCGACTTATCCCCAAATACTTGGACAAATAATCCGGATTCATTTTTGAATCCCCCAGTACCTTTAAGCTGTCAAAAGTGATCTGAGGACCATGAACAAGATGTAAACTGGCAGAAATCGCCCGTTCCCTCTGCGCTATACTGTCCAAACTGACAGCAGCAAAGGGATACCCATTATTTTCCATCTCCGTCAACAGCCCTTCAAAAACCTTTAGCACTTCTTGGTGAGAAAAAGGGGCCCTGCTGTATTCCCCAGGACTGAACCCTATTTTATCCTGCAACCGTTTGGGGACATTTCCGCCAGAAAGCTCCAACCATTCAAAACGATCTCCCGTCATCAAAACCGCCTTTATAGAGTCGCCTACAGTGTCCTTATGGGCTATACCTGCCATGAGATAGCCCTGCTTTTGTAAATCCTTTACCAAAAAATCTAAAAATTCATCCGCTTCCCCAGGTTGGGCAAAAGACTCCGCTCCTTTCCGCACCTTCTCGCCCCTGACCTCATACTTCAGAAACAGGCTTTCTTGTGCCAGCGAAAAGTGGGACCACATAGCCAAAAACACAAATACCGTAATGATTAACCTTTTCAAAAACCGAGCGATTGAATTTCCTTATCTTTGTGGAATAAAAGTAATCATTTTGGCAGGAATATACATCCATATCCCCTTTTGTAAGCAAGCATGCCATTACTGTGATTTCCATTTCAGCACCAACACTGAACTGAAATCCCAAATGGTGGCCATGATCTGTAAAGAACTTGTTCTTCGCAAAGACTACCTTCCTGAGGGCCACACCGTCGAAACCGTCTATTTTGGAGGGGGGACACCTTCCCTCCTGAGCGAAAACGAGCTTTCGGCAATTTTGCAGACCATCAGCCTTCATTATCAGATGGACTTACAGGAACTTACCATAGAAGCAAATCCGGATGACCTGACTCCCGACAGGCTAAGAGAGCTCAAATCACTGAAGTTTGACCGGCTGAGTATCGGCATCCAGAGCTTCCATGATGAAATACTCAAGTATTATAACCGCGCCCACAATGCCAAAGAATCGATCCAGTGCATTGACATGGCAAGAAACGCAGGATTTGAAAAGCTTTCTATCGACCTGATGTACGGCTTTCCCCATGCTGACCACCAACTATGGATCGACGATCTTCAGCTGGCCATTTCCCATGATCCAGGCCATATCAGCAGCTATTGCCTGACAGTGGAGCCCGGCACCACTTTGGGAAACTGGGAAAAGAAAGGAAAATTCTTACCGGCTTCGGAAGATTTCTGTGCCGAGCAGTTTGAAATCATGCAGGAGCGCCTGGGCCTTGCAGGATACGTGCAGTATGAAATATCCAATTTTGGCAACCCAGGGGCTTTTGCAGTCCATAACACCAACTATTGGAAAGGAGTACCTTATCTGGGCGTTGGGCCAAGCGCCCACTCCTTTGATGGGCAGTCCCGCCAGCACAATATTGCCAACAATGCTAAATACATTAAAGCGTTGGAGAAGGGTGATCTTCTTTCAGAAAAAGACCTTCTTTCCCCTACCGACATCATCAATGAATATTTGCTGACATCCTTGAGGACGATATGGGGAACGGACCTGGTAAAGGTAAAAGAGGAATACGACACACTCCTTTTGGAAGAAAAGCACCATGAAATCAGGGCATTCCAAGAAGATGGCTTACTGGAGGTCTCTGATGAACATTTAAGGTTAACCAAAGAGGGAAAACTTTTGGCAGACTATATTGCCGGAAAACTATTTCTCTAGAATATCCTTGCTACCTTTACATCTATGAAAAAGTACCACGACTATAATCCCCGCAAAAAGGAAATCACCCCGCTTAAGGAAGCCTTTGAGGAACTTTTGCAGGCTTACAGGCTAAAAGACCGCTTCAATGAGCGTAAAATAGCAGGAGCCTGGGGAGAACTCATGGGAAAATCCATTGCCAGCAGGACCTCAAGCGTTTATGCCAAGGATAAAAAGCTGTTTGTCAAACTCAGTTCCGGCCCAATCAAAAAAGAATTGATGATGAACAAATCGAAAGTCCTTCAGATCATTGAAGACAAATTCGGCAAAGGAGCAATAGAGGACATTACCTTTTTATAATGTCCCCATTCACCCCTACTTTTAGTCCTGTGCGGCAAACACCCTTCTCATCAACGCACTTGTCCGCTCCAAAGGATTCTCCCTTATTGCTTTCTCTTCTTGAGCCACAAGTTTAAAAAGGCCTTCAATGGCCATATTGGTCACATAAGCATTCAAATCCGGATCAAGCTTCTTCTGCGTGGTTGGAAACCTATTATAAGTGTTCACCAGTTCCCCGTAGTGTCTGGTAGCACCTACTTGATCCAGCGATTCCTGTACATGGGGGCGAAACAGATTCACCAGCTGTTCAGAGGTCGTCCGCTTTAAATACTGGGTGGCGGCATCGTCCTGCCCTTTGAGGATATTCCAGGCATCCTGTATGGTTAGCTGCCTGATGGCATTGATAAAAATCGGTTTGGCTTCATTGGCTGCCTTTTCAGCGCCCCTGTTGATGGTGGTAATCACCTTGTCCACCTCACTTCCCAGGCCGATACTTCTTAGCGTTGACTCTACTTTACGGACATCTTCGGGAAGGGCAATTCTGATCAGCTCATTGCCTAAATAGCCGTTTTCAGCGGAAGCACTCTGGACTCCTACGGATATTCCTTTCACCAAGGCCTCTTTCAGCCCATTGCTGACATCCCCCTCTGTCAAGGACCCTTCTGTAGCCCCTTGAATAAACCTATTTACCTCAGCTGCTGTACAGCTGTACAAAACGACCGCTATAAGCAGGCCCCAAAGATTCTTAATGTTTCTTATCATGATGATCGGTTTAAGCTATCATTTGTTTCACTACTTGTTAATTAGTATACATTATGTAATATTGTAATGTTTTTTACCAATGTTCAGGCTCCCCAACATAAATATCGGAAAAATCGTCCTCTTGGTGTCCATTCTCACCTGGCTGGCCCTGCTTTTTGTAGACCTGCTAAGGCTCTTTGGCACCATAAACCAGATGAACCTGGGCATAGCCCCGGAAATCACCTGGACTTTGGAGATCATTTTCTTTATCCTAATTTATATTTTCTACAGCAGGTCACTTGCCCAAAGCGAACATAGTAATTTCATCCAGCTTATCTGGAGAGCGGCATCCATCGGACTGATGGCAATCGGAGCAGGGCTGCTCATCCAGTTTTTCTACTATATCCTGAACAACAGCCGGCTGTCAAAAGACCCTTTATTGGCCAACTTCTTTTACCATGTCAATTTTGGCATGACCGCAATTTTCCTGATTTCAAGTGGCCTATTGTGGAAACACCTTATTCTCTATCAGAAAAATAAGACAACCGTCCAACAGTGGCAAATATATGAAGTCATGCTTTTGGTCAGCATGTTTTTCATCTATTTTAACCAAAACACCTTCGACTACAGCTTTCTTTTCGGCTTGTTGTTTTTGCTTATTTTCGGGATAATCATTTCGGTCAACCTAAAATGGATCCCTTACCTGACCTTTAAGGACAAATGGAAGTCCATCCTGTTTTTCGTCATCATACTGCTTTCCACCTCAGGCCTGTTTATCCAACTTCTGGCCTACAGTGAAAGCGGCTATATACTGGTTAACCTGATGGATAACCTCTTTTTATTGGGATTGTTTGGCTTCGTTTTTATCTATGCCCTGTTTGGCTTGCTGGTCACCTTGTTTAACCTACCTACCTCATCGGTGTTTGAACAGAAGCTGACGGAAGCCATCAATTTCCAAAAACTGAGCCAGTCCATCCAGCCCGGTCAAAGTGAAAGCCAAGTGCTGGACATTTTGATGGACAGCTGCATGAGCGCGGCCTATGTGGATGCTGCCTGGCTGGAAGTAAAAGGGGAGAACAATAAATTCCAAACACTTCACCAGCGGTTCATCACCAACCAAGACCGCAAAGAGATCAGGTCCCTTATTTCCAAAACCAAGCCCTTCAGTCAATACATTGAAAACCAAAAGGACACCCAAGCAGACGATATCAGCGGCCAACTGGAGCATGACCTTTATAAATCCGCATTGATCCTGCCTATCCGGGTAAACCGAAAACTGCTGGGCAATATTTTCTTATTGAAAGAAGTAAAAAACGGCTTCAACAAAGAAATGCTGAACATCATGGTCACCTTTGTGGGCCAAGCCAGCATTTCCGTAGAGAATCACCGGCTACTCAATGAGGCCATCCGGAATGAGCGATACAAAGAAGAACTAAAAATCGCGCAGCGGGTCCAGCGAAGTTTATTGCCCTCTACCTTGCACCACGATGATCGCTTTGACATTGTCGGTTTCTCCGAAGCAGCAGATGAAGTAGGAGGGGATTATTATGAAACCTTCCGGTTTACCCCCCATCGCTATGCGCTTATCATCGGGGATGTTTCCGGCAAGGGGACTTCAGCGGCATTCAATATGGCCCAGATGAAGGGGATCTTTCACAGTTTGGCCCAGCTGGATTTACCTCCCATCGAATTCCTTACAAAGGCCAATAACGCTTTGAGCAAGTGCTTGGCAAAAAACCACTTTATTACCACCACGTACTATATCCTGGACACCCAAAGGCATTCCATCACTTTCTCCAGGGCGGGACATTGTCCTACGCTCTACTTTGATGTGTCCAAGGGCTGTGCCAGTTACCTGAAAGTGGAAGGGCTGGGACTGGGTATCGTAAGAAATGAAAAGTACCAGAGCTATTTACAGGAAAAGACCATAAACTACCATCCCGGGGACATTTTAGTCATGTACACCGATGGTATCATTGAATCAAAGAACCAAAATGGGGAGGAATTTGGTTATGAGAGGTTAAAAAGCACTCTTAATCTCAATTACAAACAAACTCCTGATAAAATCAAGGACAGTATTATCAGTGCAGTGTATGATTTTGTGGGGGAATCGTCTCTCCCTGACGATGATTATTCATTGATGGTCCTCAAATTCACGAAATAAACATTAGCCAAATCTAAGCGTATAATCTCATATGTTAGAAATTAGCATACATAACGATAACAGTCAGGCCACGCTCATCCTTAAAGGACAGGTGGATGCCAGCAACTCTGTCGAGCTGGATGAAGCAGTACAAGCAGCATTGAACCAAAACCTCAGGACCATTATGGTCGACGGCAGCGGACTGGAATACATCTCTTCGGCAGGATTAGGGGTGTTTATGTCCTATCTGGAAGATTTTGAGGAAAAGGAAGTACAATTTTTGATCTACGGACTTTCTGAAAAGGTCGCCAACGTTTTTCATATTCTTGGACTCGACCAGCTTATCACAATAAAAGCCAACAAAGAGGAGGCACTGCAGACGATCAATGAAGCATGAGCTAACCCTATACTGTGAAAAAAACAAGCTCGCTGAATTAAGGGCTTTTCTTGACAGGGAGCTTGATTCGGCCAATCTGACCGACATTCTGAAAAATGAGTTGGTATTGGCAGTGGAAGAGGTCTGTGCCAACAGAATCATCCACTCCCACGGCTGCAACCCCTCCAATTACCTTCATATCAAAGTAACCAAACAAAACCAGCGGATTATTTTTGAAATCACCGATTCGGGAGAGGCCTTCAACATGCTCAAATATGAAGAACCTGAACTGAAAGATGTCATTAAGGACAAACGAAAAGGAGGGCTCGGCATCAAATTGGTGAAGGCCATCATGGATTCCATTGAAATAGAAAGCAAAAACTCCCATCATGTGTGCAGATTGATCAAACAATTGAAATCCAAATAATTGTTAATTCTCACGACTTATCCTCGGGCAAAACGCGCTTTCTTCATTAAAATTCGTAACATTGCACTATTGTTTTCGGCATGCAGAATAAGATGAAAATAACATATTTATGCTATTTAGCACTTGGCTTTGTGATGGCCTGTTCGCCCCACAGCAAAGTAAGCCAAGATGCTTTAGTTCAGGACACAGCAACTTACCTTGTCAAGATAGGCAATGAAGACGTCCCCGCGGACGAATTTTTGCACATGCTGTCCAAGGACAGGGATTTTGATGAAGAGGAGCAAAAGCTTAGTCCCGAGGAATTTGAGGACAACTTTAACCTCTTTATCAATTACAAGCTCAAGGTAAAAGAAGCCGAAGCACTGGGCATGCATGAATCCGAGGAGTTCCGCAGGGAATTCCAGACCTTCAAAGAAGACCTGAAAAAACCCTATTTACTGGAAAACTCTCTGCAGGAAGGGGAACTAAGAAAGGCCTATTCAAGAATGCAGGAAGTGGTTCATGCCAAACATATTCTGCTCCGTTTTCCGCCCAAATCCACAAGGGAAGATTCTATAGCGGTATTCAGAATGGCCCAAAACATCCGCGAAAAAGCGGAAACCGGAACTCCCTTTGAGGAACTGGCCTTAGAATACTCCCAAGATCCCAGTGTGGAAAACAACAATGGTGACTTAGGTTACTTTACCTCGCTTCAAATGGTCTATCCTTTTGAAGATGCGGTGTACAACCTACAAACTGGGCAGATCTCCGAACCGGTATTAACCAGCTTTGGGTATCACCTCATCCAACTCGTAGACAGAAAACCCAACCCGGGACAAATCAAAGTATCCCATATCCTGGTAAGAACAGACCCTACCGACCCTATCTCCACGGACCGGGCCAGAAGGAAAATTGCCGATATCTATACCGAATTACAAAAGGAATCCACCTCATGGGACGAGGTTTGCAGCGCTTACTCTGAAGATGAAGCCACCAAAAATTCTGGAGGTGAGCTGCCCTGGTTTGGCGTGGGAGCCTTTATCAAGGAATTTGAAAATGTGGCCTTTTCACTCAAGGAAGCCGGGGAGATTTCAAGCCCGGTTAAATCGCCCTATGGCTACCACATTATCAGACTGGAAGACACGAAGCCCTTGCCACCCTATGAGGAGATGGAGAAAAGCCTCAAATCCAAAATCTTACGGGACAGCAGATCGCAACTGATCCAGTCACAGGCGCTTGCCATACTAAAGTCCAAATACAGTTTCAGTGAAAACGATCCGATTATCCAGGAAACAGGCACCGTCCTAAACGAGCAACCTCAAGCCCTTCTTGACGCGAAAAATAAGCTGGAGAACAAAAACCTGCTGGACAGCACCTTGTTTGAAATCACCACGGGTCCCAAAACAGTAAAAGAGTTGATCGCCTTCATCGAAAGGGATGAGGCAGTGGTAAAAACAAAGCCTGGAAACTTCTACAGACCTTGGCTGAACGCTTTTATCGCAGCCTCTCTTAATGAAGCCGAAGAAAATGACCTCACTGCCAATAATGAAGAATACAGGTTACTGATCAAAGAGTACCGGGACGGAATCCTTCTGTTTAACCTGATGAATGAAATGGTTTGGCAAAAGGCCCTATTGGACTCTGCCGGTCAACAGGAATTCTACGAAAACAATCAGTCAGATTACATGTGGGAACCAAGAGCTGAGGCCCTAATCGTCAAAATCAACTCCAGCCAATTAAGTCCCAAGACTGAAGCTTTCCTAAAAGATAAAGCATACGGCCCCGGACTGAAACCTGAAGTGGAAAGGCTATTTGAAGACCAGTCCCCTATCGACTACCAAGTTTCCCAAGGTGTTTATGAGTACAAGCAACATCCGGTCCTGAAAAGTCTGACGAATTTGGAGAAGAACTTTCAGAAAACAACTTATGAAGGGAAACCTTACTTCATCGTATTGGGAAAAAAATTCCCTAAAGGCCCAAAAGCCTTCAATGAAACCAAGGGCAAGGTCATCCAAGATTATCAAGAATCTTTGGATAAAGAATTAATCGGTTTACTAAAGAAAAATTATATCATCCATGTGAATGAGGATGAGAAAAACAGGATTGCAAATATTGTCGTTAACCAAAACTAACCTACTTGGTGGCTTTATCTTCTGTCTGAGCCTGAGCGGCTGCGATCTTTTTAAGATGAAGACAGAAGAAGAATCCCCTGATGACCTGGTGGTGGCCTCGGTGGACAACAACCACCTGAAAAGGGCCGATTTGGAATTCATCACAAGGGAAACGAGCTCCAAGGAGGACAGCAGTAATTTAGCGACGAGATACATACAGTCTTGGGTAAAAAAACAGTTGATGATACGCGAGGCAAGTAAAAACATTACCCTTAGCCAAGCGGAGCTTGACAAAAAGCTGCTGGATTATAAGTACGCTTTAATTGTCTACGAATTTGAAAAGGAGTTTATAGAAAGCAATTTGGATGATCATGTTTCTGAGGAAGACATCCTGCAATATTATGCAGACAACCAGGATAACTTCATTTTGAAAGAAATCATCGTCAGGTCCAACTTCATTAAAATGGACAAAAAACTACCACAGAATCCACAAGTGGAAAAGCTTTTGAACCAGAACAATGAGGAGAGCAAGCTCAATCTTAAGGAATTGGCCTTAAAATCAGCCAGCAATTATTTCCTGGAAGATTCCACTTGGATTAAATTTGACGAAATCATCATCAACACGCCTCTTTCCGAGCACAGCAACAAAGTGCAGCTGCTGTCCAAGCAGAACAAGCTGATCAAGGTAGAGGATGACATGTTTAACTATTATTTTAAGATTTTAGAATATAAACTTCAGGACCAAGTTCCTCCGGTTGAATTTGTAAAAGATGAAATTTCCAAAATTATCATCAATAAAAGAAAAGTAAGTCTTGCAGAAACACTACAAAACAACGTTTATAAAAGAGCACAAGAAAACAATGAGTTTAAAATATATGAGTAAAGTCACAAAAGTATTGACCTTAGGTCTATTTTCTTTGGTTTTCTCCTTTCATTTACATGCACAGAGTAATGACAGCACCAAGACCAAACCTTCCGGTCAAGTGCTGGATAAAATCATCGCCAAGGTAGACAATTATATCATTCTGGAATCCGATCTGCAAAAGGCCTATCTGGAGGCTCTCTCTCAGGCGACACAGGACTTTGAAGCTCCCTCCCGCTGTGATATCTTTGAATCCTTGCTGATCAACAAACTGATGGTGGCCAAAGCCGAAATCGATTCGGTCATCGTTACAGACGCAGAAGTAATTTTGGAAACGGACCAGCGGTTCAATATGGTCCTCCAACAGGTAGGAGGAGATGAACAGACCCTGGTAGAAGCTTATGGAAAAACTGCCGAGCAGCTGAAGTCAGAAATCCATGACCTGATCAAGGAGCAGAAGATCATCGCTAAGATGCGTGCCAATATCACACAAAACATGGCGGTATCACCAGCAGAAGTAAGGAAGTTTTTCCACCAGATCCCAGCAGATTCTCTTCCCTTTTTCTCCGCTGAGGTGGCAGTGGGGCAAATCGTGAAAAAGCCTGAAGCCAGCAGAAAAGAAAAAGACCGCGTCATTGCCCAGCTGAACAACATCAAACAACAGATCTTGGATGGCGATGCGGACTTTGCCTCAATGGCCAGAAAATACTCCGAAGACCCCGGCTCAAAAGCACAGGGCGGTGATCTGGGATTCTTCAAGAAAGGTGAGCTCGCACCGGAATATGAATCCATGGCCTTGGGACTCCGACAGGGAGAAATCGGCACCCCCGTGGAATCCCAGTTTGGTATTCACCTTATACAACTTCTGGAAAAAAGAGGAGATGCTTACAATTCCCGACATATCCTCATCAAGCCTAAACCAACTGAAGAAGACATTGCCGGTGCGGAAAAGAACCTGGACAGTTTAAGAAACCTCATTCAGCTCGACAGCATGAGCTTTGCCAAAGCTGCCAAGGAATTCTCCGATGACCGGGGCACCTCAGATAACGGCGGCTTTTTCTCCGACCCTACCACTGGAGCAAACAGGCTCACGCTGAGGACACTTGAAGACCCTATTTTATATTTCACCTTGGATACCATGAAGGTAGGCACGGTCAGCGTCCCCCAAAGATACGATGAGCAAAATCCAAGAACCGGCGAAGCAGAAAAAGCGGTCAGACTGCTTTATTACAAGGAAAAATATCCTGCCCACCGGGCCAACCTTCAGGATGACTATGAAAAGCTAAAAGCCGCTGCAAAAAAACAAAAGGAATCAGAGGCCCTCGAAAAGTGGTTCAAGTTGGCAAAAGACGAAGTTTTCATCGACATCGACCCAGCTTACGACAGGTGCAATGCCCTAAAAGAAGAAGATTAGAAAATACTGAACAATAAAAAAGGAGACCGAAATTAATTGGTCTCCTTTTTTATTGTTTCTTTTGTCGAAGCTGCTCTATAATAAAGGCTTAAACTGTTTGAGAAAGCGGATATCATTTTCCGTAAATAGTCTTAGATCTTTGATCTGATACTTCAGCATGGCAATTCTCTCGATCCCCATCCCGAAAGCAAAGCCTGTATATTTTTGGGAATCGATACCACAGTTTTCCAGTACGTTTGGATCC
This sequence comes from Echinicola sediminis, assembly GCF_054777495.1. Classification (NCBI taxonomy): domain Bacteria; kingdom Pseudomonadati; phylum Bacteroidota; class Cytophagia; order Cytophagales; family Cyclobacteriaceae; genus Echinicola; species Echinicola sediminis. The sequence continues at coordinate 83,121 of NZ_BAAHAP010000001.1, forward strand.
ACCATACCAGAGCCCCCGATCTCTACCCATCCTGTCTTTTTACATACGTTACAGCCTTCTCCTCCACAAAGCAAACAGGAAATATCTATTTCAGCACTAGGCTCTGTAAAGGGAAAATAAGAAGGTCTGAAACGCACCTTTGTCTCCTTGCCAAACATTTCCTTGGCAAAATGGTACAAGGTCTGCTTCAGATCCGCAAAGCCCACATTTTGATCCACATAAAGTCCTTCTACCTGATGGAAGATGCAATGTGCTCTTGCTGAAATCGCCTCATTCCTAAAAACCCTCCCTGGTGACAGGGTCCTGATAGGTGGCTGCTGGTTTTCCATTACCCTTACCTGCACAGAAGAAGTATGCGTCCTTAATGCGATGTCGGGATTTTTCTCGATAAAGAAAGTATCCTGCATTTCCCTTGCCGGATGGTTTTCAGGGAAGTTAAGTGCGGTAAAATTATGCCAATCATCTTCGATTTCAGGCCCCTCTGACAGGTTAAAGCCTATCCTCTCAAAAATCTCTATGATACGTTGTTTGGTAGAGGTCAATGGATGGATGCCTCCTATAGGGACATTGGTGGCAGGTAAGGTTAAATCAATCTCCGAGGATTTTGATTTGGCTTTGCCGGAATTCACCTTTTCGATCAACTCCTGAAACCTGTCCTCAGCAGCCTGCTTTACCCCATTCACCATTTGTCCATAAGCTTTCTTTTGCTCATTGGGAATTTCCCTCATGGCGGCAAAAAGCTCTCCTACCACACTTTTCTTACTGATATATCGCATTCGGTAAGCTTCCAGCTCATCGGAGTTGCTTGCATCCGCCTGCGCTATTTCTATCTTTAATGCTTCGATTTTATCCTGATGCATAAATAATTTCCTTTTTAGAAACGCAAATCTAAAAGATTATCACTTAATGTGCACATAATTATGGATTGCTTTTCATTTTAACCCGGATTCCAAGACGTGGAATCCGGATTTGATCCCTCAGTTGGGCTATTCCTCCTCTTCCTCTTTCTTGGGGTGTCCAAGTCCCAGATTCCCTTTTATTCCTGATAAACTAAGCTTCCACCAATAATTGAAAATAAAGCGGGTCGTATCCCTTTTGTAATAGATGGGTGAGGATTTCAATTGTTTGAACAACCCTCTTGGATTATTGCTCCTCAGTGCGAAGGTATTCAGCACAAAGTTTAACATGCCTTTCCTGCCTCCTGCCTTTTTTAAAGTCCTCTCATTGAGCAACTGCACCTTCAAACCATCATACCTGAAAGTCATGTCTCCTATAGCTTCATTTTCATCTGCCACAAATGCCCATTGCGAAGGCAGGGCCCTTCCCCTTTTAACCTTCACGAAGGCATTTCTCGCTAAAATGGAGTTGATGGTTCTAAAGTCATACTCACCGGTAGTTACACTGACCTTCATGGCATAGGGAGGCTCAAAATACAACATGGCCATCATGTCCAAGGGAGCCTGCCCATTGATCTTGGCAGAAGCCTTTAGCTTACTGGAATCCACTGAATAGGAAGCATCCATTGACTTGCTCAAATACAGAGGAGTAATCGTGGCATTTAAGGAATCAAAGGTAATATGCCCCGGAACCATGCCATTTTGGGGAAACTCCTCGTAAGTGACCGTTCCATCCCACAGCTTCAGCGTATCCAGTTCCATTTTCAACCCTGAAGAGCGCATAAGCTTTTGTGGCATGGGCCGATACAAGGAGGAATCAAAAGGCATCCTCTTGTCCCTGAAAACATGTACCTTCGGGGACTTTATCGACATGGACCTTGCCTCCACTTCGTCCGAATTCACCAAGCGCTGCACATCGATCCCATCAAACCTCACCTCAGGCAGTTCTGCATGGATTACGTCTGTCTGATAGTTCATCTTATGCACATATTCATAATTTCCATACCTGGGCTTCAGCTGCACATCCTTTAAAACCATACAGCCATTGGATAGCATCACCTTACCAATTTCAAGTACATTGAGTGAATCGGGAAGCTTAAGGCTATATTCAGGAAGCTCAATCTCAAATTCTTGGTTCAACACCACATCGGTATCAAAAACCTGGGCTTTGGTAAAATCAAAGTTCAGATCGCTCAAGGCAATATTAAGGCCTTTGAACTGCTGCGCCCTTGAAACAGAGTCCTTTTTATAAATACTCAGCTGTCCGTTCTTCAGGATAAAATCAGTAATCCCCAAGTGTCTGATCACATCTTGGTCCAGTTTCTTCCGTGCTTTCTTCCCGTTTTCAGCCTCTTCCTTACTGTCCAGATACAGTTTGATCTCCGGCTGATCCAGCACCAGTTCCCTGACATCAAAGTCCCCTGTCTCCTGGAAACTGGTCAGGGAGTTGGTCTTGAGGTGTATAGCAGGCACAAAAGCATCTATAATCGGATGTCCATGGTTGTTCTTTACTCCCAAAGGCACCACTTTAAAGTTTTCAAGCGTGATTTTATCACTCTTCGTATCCAGCTCCACCTTACTGAAATTAATGGTATGGACGCTGTCATTTAGTGCCAAAGAAAAGTCTCCAATATCCATGGACATATTATCAAAAAAGCCCACAATGTCTCCCTTTTGCAGCTTGGCAGAATCCAGCAACAACCCGTAAAAGGAAAGGTCCACGGCACTGTTGATCAATTCCCGCTCTTCCCCGAGTGAACTGTAATAGGCAGTAAACCGGGCATTGGCAGCTTCCACAGTATCAATCCTGATCACGTCAATGGTTTTGGGCAATCTCCTGCCTTTGCTTTGCGAAGCAGACTTCCCTCCTTCTGTACCGATTTCCTCCTTGTCAATAAACAAACGGACATCTGCATCTGATAGCTTTACTTTTTCTAAAGACAGGGCATTTTCAAACAGGAACGCCTCAATATCCACCCCTTTAAAATTAAGAAGGGGAACATCAGCCCCTATGGCCACTTTCATTCCGGCCTTCTTATTGGGACTTAACCTTACATTGGACGTGACCAGCTCATCCTCGGAAGAATTATAGCTGATCCTATCGGCACGCATGTTATACTTCCCATTGGCAATATTAAACACATAATTGTTCAGGCTGATATCCAGTTCCTCAGCAAAAAAGGGCTCAGCATCTCTGGGGGCCACCTCTTTATCCAAGGTAAAGTTCTTGACATGAATGGACACATCATTCTCAGTAAAAGTCTTGATTTGGCCTCTGACATAATTATCGTAGGCAACAGCTCCTTTTATCAGGCTTAAGGAATCCACTTTGATGCGGGAAAAATAACTGGTTGCCAGGTCATATAAATCATGGATCTCCACCTCCTGCTTCCCCTCATCCCTCGAAATGTAGCGGCTTAATTTGATATCAGGGGAGGGCACCTCAATACTTTCAACCAATAGCTCTCCTTCAAAATAAGCCTTTGGGATATCCACGCCATGGATAAAAAATTCAGGTATATTCACCTCCAAAACAGATTTCTTGTTCAACCTTTCCAGGTTTTCGGCTATTTTCCCGGGCTGCAGGGGCTTAAATTCCAGGTTCTCAATTTTCAGCGCCTTGGCTTTGGTATCCACAAAAACCTTTCCTGCGGTCAGCAGATGGAGATCATCGGTAAGCTTCATGGCATAGTCATTGAGCTCCAGCTCTAAGGCTTCCGCCAAAAAAACACGGGAGCTGGTATCCCTGCTGATTCCTTCATCCACGGCAAAGTCTTCCAACACCAAACTGATGCTTCCAAAAGAAATACTATCCTTGTTAATTTCCAGGTTGTTGCTGAGCACCATCTCCCCATCGATGAGCTGGAGCCTGTCCACATAAATTGCCTTCAGGTAATCCTTCGTCAGTTCCTTTACCGTATTGTACTTTTTCTTTTTCTTCTTTCTTTGGATATTCTCAAACTTCAGTGAAGGATTACTGATCACCATCTCTTGGATATCAAGGATACTTTCATTGTAAACCTTTTTCAAATTTGCCTTCTCCAAACTAAAGCTGGGCACTTCAATTTGAAACAGGTTGATATCCTCCGACACCTCCCGAAAAGGCGCTACCTTTGCCCCTTCCACCAATACCTTGTCTTCAAAAGAAGACAACAATACCCGCTCCCCGGTTACCCAATGAACACCATCGGCCAGTACCAGTTTGACCTTGGACATATCAAGCTCGGCGTCTTCTGCATAGAAAAATTGCCCCCTGGACCGTTCCTTGTCAGGACCGATATACACCCTGTCCATTTTGAAATCGATCTTATCGGCTTCTATCCTGTTTTTGTACTCATCATCCACTCCTCTTTGCAGGTATTCCCCTTCCTGAATCAGGAGGTCGTCGATACTAATGGAAGACAAAATATCCTTGATCAGGGGATATAAGCTGTAATCCTGTAGATTGGTTTCCCTTTCAGGGGACAATTCAGAATAAACCAAAAAGTTTGGCTTAAGGAGCTTAAGACTCCCCACCTGAACATCCTTGGTATAAAACACCTGGTTGATATCCGCATCGGTAAGCTCCAGATCATCCACCTTCATTCGGTAATAAACCTCCTGTTTTTTATCCAGATCAGGCTCCAGTTTTACCTGCTTTGCCTGAATAAAATTTTCCAATGAAGAAATATGGATCTGCACGGCCTTCAAGGTGTGTACGCTATCAGCCAACAGCATCTCAAAGTTTTCCAGGTCCAGTTCAAAACCCGCCGCATTAAACGGGGTTGCCTTTTCCCGGGGGCTAAGCAAAAAGATTTCTTTGAGATGCAGGCTCGTGTTCTCAGCTTTCACTGACTTTTCACTCACAAAATTCTCTATCAAAAGATCAGCCTGCTCCACAAACAGGTTTTCGATAACAATCTCTTTCAGGTCAATGTCCTCTAACGAATTCCTCAGCTCATCAGCAAACTGCTCCAACCTGGACTGTACTTGCTGATCCTCCCCCTTGGATAGGTCCAACTCCTGATTGGTCTGGACCACAGGCTTTACAAAACTGATATTCCCTATGCGCAAAACATTATTGGAAAAATCATACCCGATCCCTTTGACGGCGATTTCAGGTGCCTGAACCTTGTAGATCGGTTTCTGCGACGCTGTATCCGTGGCCAAATCCGTAGGACTCAGAATAAAGCCCGTAAAATAAAACCCTCTTTCAAAAATGGATAAATTGAACCGGTCAAAGTTGACCTCATACCGTCCCTCGGAGGACTCCTGCACCCAGCGCTGTACATAATTTCTCAACAGCAGGTCAGAACCAAAATACAATCCTACTTGGAGGATTCCCAAGGTAAAAAGGGTGATGGCAAAAACACGAATCAGCCGTTTCTGGGATCGTTTAAGTTTTTTCTTATTTTGTTTCTTTTTCCCCATACAACTCCTTACAGAAAGCAAAATAAAATTAATTTATCTCAAAAGGAAGTTGCATCAATTAAAATAATAGTCACATTAAAAAAATAAAGAGAACACCTTTGAGCAACACTAACTTAACATTATCGCTGCAAAAGTATTCTCTTCAAAAATAACTTAACACCAAGCTGTAGGAGAAGGACTCGAACCTCCACGGAGAAGTTAGGCATCACAAGAGCTCTATGTGTGCTTTATCCCAGAATCTCCACCCCCGAGACAGGAGGGCTTGTCTGCCAATTTCAACACCCTACAGTATTTATAACCCTTTTGGCTAATTGATGCTCCAAAGGTAATAAAGCCATTTAAATTTTAAAATATAAATAACCAAATATCTTAATTTATGTATATTCAATAATTTTAGACCTAAAAAATCAACCATTCCATAATCAACACAGTTTTTTAAACTAAAATTTTAACAAATCCGCAACCAACAAGTATTATCAGGACACTTCGAAAACTTTATCAAAATAAAAGTCAAAAACGAATTAAATACTCAAAACAATATTCCAAAAACCACATTAACTGGAGGGCTATAAAACACAAAAAGCTATGAAACAAAATCTCATAGCTTTAGTCAATTAACAATAAACCCAAAATAACCTGTTGTAAGGAAAGGATTCGAACCTTTCATGGCATTTTTTTTGCCTCCCGGTGCAAGTAGCTTACCTGCCTTACCTTCGATGACCGATTGTTTTCCTTCGATCACATTACAAAGATACACCAAAAACCTTTTAAAATAATTTTTTAAAAAAGTTTTAACATATTTTTACATTTTTTTCAAATAACCTGATAGACATTTACCAAATAGTTCTGAATTCATTAAAAAAACAGTACTTTATTGAAAACTCCATAACGTATATCAAGTTTCCATATTAGGGATTTCACCATTAAATGGCCAACGGCATTAGCGGAAAGGGGAATACACCCTGATCTCCTGGGCTGCTAATGCTGAAAACCTTCTTGCCCCTTCTTACACAACGAACCGATCACCCTTTAATTGATCAGCCATGATTGAGTTATTCCTTTTCGAAATTAACGTAATTGTGCCACCGTTCTACCACCTGCTCCATATCAGGAGGCATGGCCGAATCAAACTGCACAAACTCCTTGCTTACAGGATGCACAAACCCCAGGGACTTGGCGTGCAATGCCTGTCTGGGCAGAAGCTTAAAGCAGTTCTGTACAAAAGACTTGTACTTTGAAAACTGGGTGCCTTTTCGGATCTTATCCCCACCGTACACTTGGTCACTGAACAAGGGGTGCCCTAAGTACTTCATATGGGCCCTGATCTGGTGGGTCCTCCCGGTTTCCAGATTGCACTGCACCAAAGACACGTAACGCAGCCGCTTTAACACTTTCCAATGGGTAACGGCATTTTTACCTTGCTCGCCATCGGGGTAGGTATCCATTACCTTCCTATCCTTTGCACTTCTGCCAACATGGGCATCCACCGTTCCCTTATCTTCTTTTGGCTCTCCCCAGACCAATGCAATATAAGTCCGTTCTATACTATGATCGAAAAACTGCTTTGCCAGATCAGACATTGCCAATTCAGACTTTGCTATCACCAACAAGCCACTGGTATCCTTATCAATCCGGTGCACTAAACCTGGCCTTCCGGAATTCCCGGGCAGTTCAGGCAGCTGATTAAAGTGATACACCAGTCCATTCACCAAAGTCCCTGTCCAGTTCCCGTAAGCGGGATGAACAACCATTCCTGCCGGCTTATTCACCACCAGCAAATGTTCGTCTTCAAATAAAATATCCAGATCGATCTTCTCCGGGATGACCTCGGTATCCCGGGGAGCTGCCTCCAGCATCACCGTAATCACATCCCCTGGCTTGATTTTATAGTTGGCTTTGGTAGATTGGCCATTGACTTTGACATTACCATCCTCTATGGTTCGCTGCACTTTGTTCCTTGTGGCATTGGCCACCTTCTCTGTCAAAAACTTATCCAAACGTATCGCCGTCTGCCCCTTGTCCACCTCAATCCTTAGATGCTCATAGAGATCGTCATCGTCTTCATTTCTGTCAAAGATATCTTCGTCCAATTCTTCTTTCATGGTGCAAAAATACAGGTCTATTGAAAAAGTTTTTGATAATTTTGATGAAATCAAAAAAATCCACGCTTTGCTCGCTGCCGATAACATCCCTACTACCCCCATTTTTACTCCTGAAAACTCCCCTTTTGATGTAAATGTCTATGTCAAAAGACTAGACCTTATCCACCCCTTGGTAAGCGGCAACAAATTTTTCAAACTAAAATACAACCTGATGCAGGCCAAGGAACAGGGATTCAAAACCGTCCTGACATTCGGCGGGGCTTTTTCAAATCATATCTATGCCACTGCGGCAGCGGCGAAAGCAAACGGTTTCCAGTCCATCGGCATCATACGGGGAGAGGCCGCCCAAGGCCTTAATCCTACCCTCCGTTTTGCCAAAGAAAGCGGCATGGCCCTTTATTACATGGACCGAAGCACTTACCGTAATAAGCACAGCCAGGAAATCATCCATCTTCTCCATAAAGAACACGGGGACTTTTACCTTATCCCCGAGGGAGGCACCAATGATCTGGCCATAAAAGGTGCATCAGAGATCTTGACCCAAGAAGACCATGCCATGGACTATATTTGCGCCAGTGTAGGGACAGGAGGCACGATCTGTGGCCTGATCCAATCCGCATTACCGCAGCAAAAAGTAATTGGGGTTTCTGCTTTAAAAGGAGAATTTATACGGGGAGAGATCCACGAACTTCTGAAATCCCACCAAATCAGTCCTGCTTGCGATTGGGAAATCCTCACCCAATACCATTTTGGGGGATATGCCAAACACCGACCGGAGCTGATAGATTTCATCAAAGCATTCAAGCAGGACTTTCAGATACCCTTAGAGCCGATCTATACCGGAAAACTTTTTTATGCGGTAATGGACCTGTTAAAAAAAGGCTATTTTCCAAAGGGGGCCAATATCATGCTGATCCATTCGGGAGGCCTTCAGGGCATAGCAGGTTTTAACGAACGTTATAATGAATCCCTGTGACCCTTATTCAGCTTTGCCAACAATTTCCTGGCCCTGCTCTTTATTCCGGCCGAGGCATAAGGCAGCATATCTTCGATGATCACCTTAAGTTCTGGTTTGATCTCAGGGTAACTGTCCGAAAGATTGTACACCACCTGCATGGCAAACACCCGGATGGCAATAGGCTGTTGCTTGTCCTGAAGGAATTCAAAGCCAAGCTCCAATATCTCCCCCTCATAGGCGGATGGTATCTGCTGATCCTGCAATACCCTAAGTAAATTCCTTCTCACCGCATCATGTTCACCTGGCTTTTTCAGCATGTAAATGATCTCCTTATAATACGGCATCAGCAAAGCAGGATGCCTTTCCACAATCAGGCTTAGAGGCCAGGCGGCCCTTTGTGTAATCCGGTAAGGGCCCTTCATAAAAATGCGGAACAAGTCCGCAAATTTCTTTTCGTCCTCCCCGATATCATCTACTATAATGGCCGTGTTCGACTTGGAATGACTTGCTTCAATCAGCGTTAAAAAGTCCATGTCCTTATTTCCTTACACGGTTCCATATCTTATTCGTAAACCGCGGCCGGTCTTCCATAACGTTAAAATCATCCTCACTTATCCTCTTGACACTCTCAATGGTATAAAATGCCTTATCATTACAGGATTTTACTTTTTTGATGTATTCTTTTAGGGAATCCCTCTTCATTACAGTAAACAACAGGTTCACTTTACCGTACCTTCCTTCAGCCCCGACATTGGTAAAGCGGTAATCCCTTGCCTTCATGAACTCGATGAGCTCGGGCATAGGCTCTTTGGTAATCACCCTGACCAGTACACGGCCAAGAGCCAATTTTTCCTCGATCACCATCCCAATATAGGTCCCGGCCCCGAAGCCTCCTGCGTAGGCCAAATAAGACATGGGATTGTCTATATTCTGAAATATCTGCCCAATGGCCAAGAGCCAGATCAACGCTTCGAAAAAGCCTAAAATGGGCGCTACGTTTTTCTTTCCATTGAGGACAAACATGATCCTCAGGGTATTGATGGTCACATCCCCTACCCTGGCAAAGAAAATCAACAAAGGCATGACAATGTAGGAAAACACATCTTCATCCATTCCAAAAGAGCCGAAAAACTCCTGCATAATTACACCGCTTTTTTATGTTCTACAGAAAATATTTTTTTTAAACTTTAGTGTTTTGCCCCGCCTTGGTGCCCAGGTAAATAAACACCAGGGAACAGGACATCAGCATAATAACCAAAATATTCCAATCCTGAAAGAAATCAAACAGTATGCCACCTGCCAAAGGTCCTAAAGCCGCCAGATAGTAGCCTGCGGACTGGGCCATGCCCGACAACCTTGCAATGGTCGCGCCCTCGGCGCGCAGCCCAATAAGCGTATACAACAAACTGATACTGGCGCCCAAACAAATCCCCACCACTACCATACCTGCATAAATAACCAGTTCGTGATCAAAAAACAAGGTAGAAAACCCCAGCAAATAGGCCAAACCAATGCCCACGGATGTTCGCACCTGGGTATCGTACTTCACCGCTATCAAAGGGGCAGCAAATGAACCTATCAGTCCAATGATCTGCATCAGGCTAAGGATCAAACCTGCCCTTCCGGCTGTAAAACCTTTGCTTATCAACAAATCCGGTAGCCAAGCGATCAGGGTAAAAAAAAGCAAGGACTGGATCCCCATAAAAATACTTACCTGCCAGGCCAACTTGGACTTCCAAACATTCTTCCCTCCCTTCATTCCTTCTTCTGCTCCACTGACCTTGTTTCTTTTTATCTGAGGAATCCACACCAGCATGGCTACCATGATCAAAGCCAACCAAATCAACAATGCCCCGCGCCAACCCATTCCTGCATCCACGGCCAAAGGAACACTCACTCCCGAGCCTACCGCTGCAAACAAGGACATGCCGGTCGTATACACACTGGTCATAATCCCGATCTTCTGGGGTAATTTGATTTTGATCAAGGGGATCAAGAGTACATTACAGATGACGATCCCCACACCGGTAATGGCTGTACCCATGTACAGCAAAAAAGCTCCCCCTTGGACTCGGGCAAACACCCCAATCCCAATAATGGCCAGGCCAAGCAATATGGCACGTACATTACCCATACTACTCCCGATCTTGGAAGCCAGCAGGGAAAAAGTGGCAAAGGTCAACAAAGGCAGGGTGGTCAGAAATCCTGCCCAGGCATTCGAAAGCCCCAAATCCTCCCTTATCATCGGAATCAAGGGGCCCACTGAGGTAATCGAGGGTCGAAGACTGAAAGAAACCAATATAATCCCAATGATCAACAGACTATTGGAAAGATGCTGGCCTTGCTGATTGCTATACATTAATGCTGAATACGATGACAGATTGACAATAAACTGACTCTGATCAGAAACAGTTCATGCCTGCAAAAATTTTAAGAAACCGTTGCTGCGACCGTTTAGGTATTTTGCAGCACCAAATCTTTGACACAGTCCACCCAAGTATCGTTGGAGTTGAGACAGGACACCAGGTCCCACCGTTCTCCACCAGCCTCTTCAAACACTTCCCTATATTCCTCTCCTACTTCTATGGTGGTTTCCAAACAGTCTGCAACAAAGGCCGGAGAAAAAGCCAACACCTTTTTCATTCCCGAAGCAGCCAGCTCTTTGATCTTATCCTCCGTATAGGGCTGCACCCACGGGTCTTTGCCCAGCCTGGACTGAAAGGAGGTGTGGACCTTATCTGCAGGCAGCCCCAACTTATCCGCAAGCAACCTGGTCGTATAATAGCACTGTGACCGGTAGCAAAACTGGTTGGCAGGAACCTGCTTGGAACAGCATGCATCATTTAACTGGCAATACCCATTGCAGGAAGCTTTTTGGATTTGTCTTTCCGGAAGGCCATGGTAGGAAAAAAGGTAGGCATCGTACGCAGTCCCCTTCATTTTCTCCTCTGCCAATTCCTTCCAAGCCTCCAAAAAAAGAGGATGGTCCATAAAACGCGCTACATAATTGATGTCCGGAATCACTTGCCAGCTCCTGACGATTTCCATGACCCTGTCGATTACCGAGCCATTGGTGGCCGAAGCGTATTGGGGAAAGAGGGGAAGGACAATGATCTTCCGTACCTTTGCCTCCTGCATCGCCTTAAGGCCTTTCTCTATACTGGGCGACTGATAGCGCATGGCTATTTCAACATGGTATTTCCGGGCATCTAGCTGGCTGACCAGCTTTTCTTTTAGATCTTCAGTATGAAAAAGCAAGGGCGATCCCCTGTCCGTCCACAGCTTCCTATACTCGGCCGCTGACTTCGGTGCCCGAAATGGTGCGATGATGCAGTTGACCAAAAACCATCTGGAAACAAAGGGAATATCAATCACCCGCCCGTCCATCAAAAACTCACGAAGGTACTTCCTGACATCAGGAACCGCTGTACTGTCAGGGGTCCCTAAATTTACCAGTAATACCCCCGTTTTGGCGTTATTTGTCATACACAAAATTATTCTTTAAAGTGACGAACCAAAATTACGATCATTTGTTTCAAATTGCTAATCGATGTACAAGCAGCTCTTTTTCTCAAACAGGGCTGGACAACTATCATTTCCTTTCTTCCAAGGAAAGGAATTTTAAGCTTATTCTGGAAAAGTCACGAAGTATCCAAGCGTTGCCTTCAGGGTACATTGTCACTTATTTCGGGACCATTACCCTCCTTCAACAGAAAAGAAATTACCCTTATCAATAAAACCCGGAATTTGCCCCAAAATTTTTGCTATCTTTTATAAAGCTTTAATAAAGACGTTAACAAAAACCCAAAAACGATGGAAGCACAAAATTCAATAGTATGGTTCGAAATCTATGTGGACAACATGGAACGAGCCGGCAAATTTTATGAAAAAGTAATGCAGGTCAAACTGGAAGACATGAGCGATCCCAACAATCCATCCATTAAGATGAAAGGGTTCCCCGGCAATATGGAAGGCTATGGTGCTTCGGGGGCTTTGGTAAAGATGGATGAAATGAAACCTGGGGGAAGCGGCACCCTTGTTTATTTTGGCTGTGAAGACTGCGCAAAAGAAGAAAGCCGGGTAGAAGGCAATGGTGGAAAAATCCTTCAGGCCAAAATGTCCATCGGTGAATATGGCTTTATTTCATTGGCTTTGGACACCGAAGGCAATACCATAGGCTTCCACTCAAGAAAATAACAGCTGACTTTGGAAAGCCTCTCTCCGAGAAGGATACCAAATCCCTCGCAGAGAGGCTCGGTTATTCTAGGCAGAGCGCATTTCTTGGTCCCAGATCTGATAGGCTTCTCCCATTCAATGGGAATAACTATAATCGCCCGAATTGCAAATTTTAGAAAATAGAAAGGTGTAGTTGCAAACTACACCTAGTCCTAACCATGTTTCTTCTATACCCAGAGGGGGGGGAGTAGACTATATATTTATCTTCTCAAGCCTCTTTCATCAGAATGATACGAACAAACTATTCTACATTAATAGTATGCTTATAGATTTGTTCTGTTGCGGCCAAACTATCGTCTTCAGCTGGACTATAATCAAGCAATAATTCGTAAACTTTCCAACTCTTATCAAAGTTGGTAATTGTCAGATTAATATTATACTTGTCCACAAATTCCTTTTCATATTCTATTGTATCAAGCAACAATATATCCATATCGCCCTTAAATGAAAATGGGAAAGTAATTTCTGCTTCATATGTACTATCATTTCTAATTCGCTCATTTTTAAAAACAGGAAGTGGTGAACTTAAACCTTTTCTTCCATCTCCATATGCACCTAAATAAATAGCCTTTCCATCCTTAAATAAAAAATGAGATTTAATCAATGAATCGTTAGAGAATTCAAACATATCTCCATTTTTTTACCATCAACATATGTATAACGTACTAACTTATCTCCCAAGTCATTGAATATCTCATATTTTCCAGATATTTCATTTTTAACCCAAGTGTACCTCTCTTTCATTATCCCATTCGGAAAATATTCTATATGAGGACCATTTTTAATTCCTTCTTTATTTTTTGTAGTGATAGATTTAATATACCCGTTTTCATATAATTCAATACTCAGATTAGTTGTATCATTAATTGAAATTTTAATTGGAAGATTCTCCATTGGAAACTCTATAAAATTCAGTTTTTCTTTTTGACAAGATATAGTCATTATCATTAAAATT
>NZ_BAAHAP010000001.1:96687-171954 GCF_054777495.1 Echinicola sediminis
ATTAATTTACTCGATTTATGCATGCTTATCTCCATTAAGATTTCTATCATCCCTAAGTCTCTCTGATTCTTTTCTATTTTTTGTTATCATCGTGGAAGTATCCCCCACTAGGTATAGAATTAGGTTGGGTGGTGACTGGGTGTAATTTGCAATTACACCCTCATATCCCTACCAATTTACAATTGGAAAAAACCAAAAATCACCAATAATCCACTTCTATCAGTCCTTTTAGCCCTGAATAATTTCTTGCACTGGAATATAAATAATCTTCCTCTTTCTCCACTATCCCCGCTCTTATCGAATTTTCATGAATGTATTTCATTCTGCTCTCGATCATCTCCGCTCTATGCAATTCAATGGCATGATTTTCATGAGTCCAAAACTGCAAATCACCTGATCGCTTATTAAACTTGGCATGGTACTCAAAAATCATCTTCAGTCATTCTCTTCGACTTTCCTGAGCATTCTCCAAAATCATTTTTAACAGCTTCTTACTGGAAAACTTCTTAAAATCCCGAACCCAACCCGAAAGTTTCCCTTCCTTTTGCTGAACGACCAAATGTATACGATTGCTCATAATCACATAGCCATATAGATACAGGCCTTTCTCTTTTCGGCAAAAAGTCAAATTTTCCAATAGGAAGTCACGATATACTTTTCTGATAAAAACATCCGCCCAGCCCACCACCTGAAAAGTTAGAAAATAGGGCATTTCTTGGTCCCGGATCTGATAGGCTTCTCCCATTCAATGAAAATAACTATAATCGCCCGAATTGCAAATTTTAGAAAATAGAAAGGTGTAGTTGCAAACTACACCTAGTCCTACCATGTTTCTTTTATACCCAAGGGGGCCGTACATCTCTGGGCTTTAATAAAACTGACATGGTCTTTTAGGAAGTAAAAGCCTGTTGAATAGGTAGTCTAAAGACTGGATAAAGTTTAGCTTTTAATGAAGACTTGAACCATAAAAGTTCCCCCATCGGTTGTAAGTTATCCTCATATTTAGATAGCTTTATTGAAATAAATAAAAACTGTCTATCCGATGGCGATGCATAATGAAAGTAATTCTGTCCCCATAATCGACATCGAAGGGTTCCGCCAAGGGCAGTTAGCTGGACGGGAGGAACTGTTATTTAATGAACTTCATGGTGAGCGACGAATAGAAAAACCGCATCGGCACGATTTTTTCATCATCATCCTTTTCGAACTTGCCCAAGGAAGACATAATATAGATTCTGTGGATTACCCGATTGGAAACCGAGAAATTCATGTCTTGTTTCCGGGGCAAATGCATAAATGGGACATAAAAACAGGAACCATAGGCTATCAACTGATGATAGAAAAATCCTTTTTTGAGCATTTCGCCCCCTACTTTAGGTTTTCCTTTACCAATTACCAAAACCATCCTGTCATCCCTCTGAGCAGTAGTGCTTTTCAGCTGTTGTTATATGAATTTAATGCCATCAAAACTGAGTTAAGGAGAGAAGACACACTTGTGCAGATAATAAGTGCCCGAGCGGCGGTCATTGCGGCCATCGTAAGCAGAGAAGCAGAGCACGCTTTCACGGAATTCAAAGTTTATCAGTCCAACCCCAGGCTCGCAAAGTTCAATATGTTAATCGATGAATTTTTCAAGCAACAAAAATCCGTACTTTTCTATGCAGAAAAACTTCATATCTCTGCCAATTATTTAAATATCCTTTGCAAAAAGCATTTAAAGGTCTCCACCACACAACTCATCCAGCAACGGACATGTCTAGAAGCCAAGAGATTACTTCAAAGCACATCCCTTACGGTCAAAGAGGTAGCTTTTGAACTAGGCTTTGCGGACCATGCCTATTTTTCAAACTTTTTTAAAAGCCAAACCGGAACAACTCCAAGCGGATTTCGAAAAAACAGATAAATTTTACAAGTATAGATAGAAATCCCCCACTAGTTTTATCAATTGCCCCAAGTATTTTTGTGCTCAGCTATTCAGTGTAAAAAGTCAAAACAGCTTACTACAAAATTCTTCATCTACATCAAACCATTATGAAGCAGTCCTCTATTTCACGGAAAGAATTTCTTAAGAACTCGGCTATTGGTCTGACAGGGCTAACATTAAGTCCTGCACTAATGGGCGCAAAGTCAAGAGAAATGAAAGAAGGAGAAAAGCGAACCCAAATCCCGGGGTATCAAAGCCTAAAAAATGTCCGTCTGGAAACAGGATTTGAATATGATGGAGATGATATAGTAGCCACTAAAACCGAATTATTCTCTATTGAAATTGAAGGAGGCAAAATAAAAAATATTGGCCCCAATCAGCCCAATTCCAGCGCAACTGATGCGAAGGAAATGCTAATGCTCCCTGCCTTCAAAGACATGCATATTCACCTGGACAAGACCTACTACGGCGAAAAGTGGCAAGCAGTGAAAAGGAGGAACGGAGGTGTAAAAGGGATGATTGCGTTGGAGCAACAAATACTTCCTGAAATGTTGAAAACTTCAACAGCCAAAGCCGAAAAAATAATTGAACTGCTGCAATCAAAAGGCTCTTCGTTTGCACGCAGTCATGTGAATATTGAACCTACCTCCAAATTAAAGTCCCTGGAAAACCTGCAAGCCGCTTTAGAGAATAAGAAAGATAGTTTCAGTTCGGAATTGGTGGCATTTCCCCAACATGGTGTTTTCTATACCAATACTGTTCCCTACCTGAAAGAGGCAGCACAAACGGATATAGACTTCATTGGAGGGCTGGATCCTTACACCATTGATGGCGCCATAGAAAAAACAGTAGATTTCACGGTACAGCTGGCCCTGGACAACCAAAAAGGCATAGACATTCACCTACATGAGACCGGTGAATCAGGATTAAAAACCGTTGAATACCTTATCAACAAAGTAAACGAAAACCCAAATTTAAAAGGAAAGACCTATTTGAGCCACTGTTTTGTTTTGGGAAGGCTGGACCAATCAAAACAAGAAGAAATAGCCGAAAAACTGGGTGCTGCACAAATCGGCATTGTTTCTACCATACCTTTTGGAGGCTTGGTCATGCCCATTCCTACCTTGATAAAACATGGAGTAAAAGTGATGACCGGAAACGACAGTATTGTGGACCACTGGAACACCTTTGGTACTGGAAGCGTCCTGCATAAAGCCAATCTTGCGGCACAATTGTACGGGCAGGTTACTGAGTTTGGGCTGTCCAGAATGTTAAAACTGGCTACCTCTGGCCCAATACCTTTGGACGACAAGGGCTTCAGACAATGGCCCAAAACAGGCGACAAGGCGGATGTGGTATTGATAGATGCCAGCTGCTCGGCAGAGGTGGTTTCCCGCATGCCACCTATTCAATCCCTGATTCATAATGGGAATATTGTTGTTATGTAATGGTCATCGTCCAATCTCGCGCTGTGAACTGCAGCAGCTTTGGGGGCGAATGGAATAATTTGCCCCTTGTATTATGGTCCAAGATAAGAACCTCATTATCTGCGTCAATCCCTTAAACAGTCTAAAGACCGGAGGAAGTTTAGGCCCAATTCACTGCTTTGACTCCCTAAGGCGGGCCATGCTGAAGACCTGAAGCATGGGAGAAAGAACAATCTGTTTCACACTATAAAACAGAGCTATTGGCCTGACCATAAAAAGCCCCAATCTCTCGAGAATACTATCTATTCTCATTTCCATCATCAATCTATAATCTAGGCAAATCAGGAAGCCGCTTATAGCGAATGTAATCATCCACTTCAAACATTAGCCAAACTGTACCAACTGTATATGCTATTGTCAATACAAAAGATATTGATCCTTTAAAAACATCCATGTGAGAAGCTAATACAGTATCAGCTCTTTTGTTCAAAAAAAATATTATGTAGCCTACGGCAAAAACCCCAAGAGCAATTAACAAACCAGAATATAAACCAATCGACACTCCCATATACCCAAAAAACCAATAGCTCAATCCTGTCCAAACATTCAGTCCGTGTAGCAAAAAAGAAATGAAAAACGAATGCTCTTTTGGACCTATTCCATCGTTTTTAGTCTTCATTGAATAAATGGTCTTATCCAATATCTGATACCATCCCCAAAAAACATAATCAATTAAAATCATAAGTAATATTTGCTGGTGTTTGTAGTCCTGAAAATTCAATCATCCATGTTTTTGCCCAGTAAATTATTCCTTTCGAAAATTCTCTTGAATAAGATATTCTGGAATCATACTAAACACCATAGTCCGTGCCATGAAAGAGAAGCAAAACATGTTCTATATGGATTACTGGAGGTAGACAAATTTAAGTAATTGAGAGCATCTAATGATATGAATGATAAAAGAATCCTGTGCTTTAGCAGAAATGAACTTTCATAAGTTGTGGAAAACCCAGCTAAAGCGACTACACAAGGCACTTTTGGCCCTGGGCCTGTCTGCCCAGGCAGGCAAGTCGACAAGGGAGGAGAAGCCCGGGGGCAGTGCAAACAAGGGCTCAATGCATTAGCTGCCATGACTCCCTATACTGCCAACCCATTTCCGCTAATGCCTTTGGCGGCTGGCCAGCATGAAAAGCCATGCCAAAAAATCTGCCTGCAATCCACCAAAAAAAGATGACCTGTAGCTAGATGTCTCAGCATGTTTAGCCCCTACAAATAATTTTGAACCATAAAACCTTACTTAGATTAAACCAGCACTTAAGCTGAAAAAGATCTATTCTCCTCTCCTCAGGCCACCAATCCCCTAAACAGTCTAAAGACTGTAAGAAGTTTAGGTCCAAGTCACCGCTTTGACTCCCTACCGCAGCCAAGCTGAAGACTTAGACCACTCAAAGAATGCTAAGAAACCAATGATTTCTCTTTTTAAATCAATTCACAAAGCCCCTCAAATGCTTCAGCAGGTCCCTTTTGGTGATCACCCCTCCTTTTCTCCAGAGTATTTTTCCTTTTTTGAAAAGGATAAAATGAGGAATGGAGCGCACCCCAAAACTCAGTGCCGCCTGCTGATTTTTGTCAATGTTCACCTTGACAATCTTCACCTTACCATCTAATTCCCCCACTACCTCCTGCAGAATCGGGGACATGGTCTGGCATGGGCCGCACCAGTCAGCGTAAAAATCCACCAGAACGGGTTCATCAGATTGAGTGATCAGGTCTTTGAATTTTCTTTTTGCCATTGGGCTTGAGTTATTGGTTACTTGTTATTGGTTAGTAATTACGGAGCTCAAAGCTACTGGGTTTGATAAAAGCCAGACAATATAAAAGCAAACGGCCTTTTATAATTTGTGGTACCGAGGGCCTTGCCCCTGCCCCTTTGTGCGCTTTGTGATTAATCCTTTCATATTTATTAGCCGGTATTAAACGCCCACTTTTCCGCGCTATTGCTTTGCTATATGTCTTCGCTGGACAAACAAAAAAAGCCCGGTCAAACCGGGCTTTCACTAATATTTTGACTTTGCTTATTGAGGCAAGTTCGCATCTTCCGGCATTTGCTCAGGAAGATCGATTCCCAATTTGGTGGCTACCAATTCAGTGAATTTGTCCGCCTCTTTGGTATAAAGCAATACAGGAGACTGCCCTGCAGTTTCAGAGAAAATATGGGTGTAGTTGTTCTCCGCTGCCACTGCATTGATGGCATTGAATACTTTGGTCTGTACCGGCTCCAGCAACTCGCTCAATTTTCTCTGATAAGAAACCTGGGCATCCTGCTGATACTTTTGAACCTCTTGTTGTAACTTCTGTAGTTCCTGCTCCTTGGCTGCTCTTGCCTCTTCTGTCATTGTTTGAGCCGCCTGTTGATAGGAAGCTACCTCTCTCTGGAAATTATCAGACTTGGTCTTCATGTTGGTATCCAACTGGGTACCGTAATCTTTCATATCGGCATCGATCTGCTGCATCTCCGGCATCAGGCTCATTAATACTTCTACATTGGTATAGCCAATTTTGACATCTTGCTGGGCCTTTACGGCAAAACTCAAGCAAAATACAGCAACGGCTGAAAGGAAAATTCTAAGTTTCATAATTGTTGTTAATTAAGTTATTTGTTTTCTTCTATTCCTAGTTCTTCTATGACAAAATCCGAATAATCATGCACCGGATCGGTATATATCATGGACAGATCGGCAGCCTTATCAAACATAATGGCGATCCCATTGCGCTTGGACACCTTGTCTATGGCATCAAATATTTCGGACTGCAGGGGCTGTAATAGCTCCGACTGCTTTTGGAAATACTGCCCGTTCATACCAAAAACCCTGGTATTGAAAGTGCTGGCCTCCTTTTCTTTCGTCCTGATGGCTTCCACCCTTTCTTCGTACATCGCCTCGGTGAGCAGGACTTCTTCCGCTTTTAGGGCGCTGTACATTTCTTTTACCTCATTCTCCAAATTCTGTGCCTCTTTTTTCCATGCATCTCCCAAGGCCTTCATCTCCTGCTGGATCACCTTATAGTCCGGGTGTTTGTTCAGCACATATTCCGAATCCACAAAGCCAATCTTCTGGGCCATGGATACGCTGCCGAACAGCATGATCAAAACGATTAAATTCAGGCACTTTATCATGTATTATCTGAATTGCTGGCCAATGGTAAAGTGGAACATGCCCCCGCTTGGGCCTGGGTTGGGGTTACTTAAAGTCGGTACTGGGTCAAAGCCATATCCCCAATCAATTCCTAGCAGGCCAAAGGCCGGCATAAAAATCCTGGCACCAAAACCTGCTGACTTTTTCAAATCATAAGGGTTGTACTCGGAATATTTCCCCCAGTTATTACCTGCCTCAGCAAAGCCCAACAGGAAGATGGTTGCTGAAGGGTTTGGAGACACCAAGAACCTGAGTTCCATCACATGCTTGTTGTACACAATCCCACCAAATGGATCTCCGCCAACCTGTCCCCTGGTTTCTCCCCCCGGGGTGATCACCTGGTTTTCATATCCCCTCAGACCGACAATCTCCTGACCCAGCGAGAAGTTGTTGAAGGTCATACCGTCACCTCCCATCACAAACCTCTCCAACGGAATGATACCGATTTTGTTTCCGTAAGATCCCAAGAAGCCCATATGGGTTCTGGCGCTGACCACAAACTTGCTTGATCCAAATATAGGGGTATAGAACTTGGCGTCAAACATCCACTTGTGGTACTCCAGCCACTTGTACTTTTCCTCATCGGAGGATTCCTTATTTATGGATTTGTTAAAGGCGGAATACGGAGGAGTGAAATTGGCACTTAGGGAAATATTTGAACCTACCCTAGGATAAATGTTCTGATCCACATTGGATCTTGACACGGTCACATTATAAGTCAAACTGTGGGAACGTCCCGTATTATAGCTTAGGCCAAAGTAATTACCATAGCGGTCAAACTCATAAGCCTGCAGCTGTAGGGAGTTGCTGATACTGAAATAATCATCCGGCCAAGTTACCCTTTTGGCCAAGCCCACTGTAACCCCGGTGATCTTGAAAAAACCAAGTTCGTCGCCGAAGTTATTACGATCAAATAAATTGAGCTGTCGCTGTACGGAGTGGTTAAAGCTTACACTAAGGGCATTGGGCTTCTTACCGCCAAACCAAGGCTCGGTAAATGAAAAGCTATAGTTCTGGAAGCTTCTACCATTGGCCTGCACCCGCAAGCTTAGCTTTTGTCCGTCTCCCACAGGCAAAGGTCTCCACTTGGAGAAATCCTTGATATTCTTAACCGAGAAGTTGTTGAATACCAAACCGACCGTTCCTACGAAACCATAGAAACCTCCCCAGCCACCGGATAGCTCGATCTGGTCATTGGGCCTTTCTTCAAGTTGGAAAACAATATCTACAGTAGCATCTTCAAAATTCGGCCTCAAATCCGGATTGATGGTTTCCGGGTCAAAGTAGCCTATTTGGGAAAGTTCACGGATGGTTCTCACCAACAGGGAGCGGTCAAATTTCTGCCCGGGCAGAATCCTGATTTCCCGCATCACCACATGGTCGGAGGTCCTTTCATTCCCCTCGATGGACACGCTGTTTACAGTCACCTGAGGTCCTTCAAAAATCCTCATTTCAATATCGATGGAATCTTCCACCACATTGACCTCCACGGGATCGATATTAAAGAAAAGGTAACCGTTGTCCTGATACAGGGAACTCACATCATCCCCTTTGGTCGGATCATAGTTAAGGCGCTTATCCAACAACTCCTTATTGTAAATATCTCCTTTCTGGATGCCCAGTTTTTTCAGCAAGGCCTCATCGTCATGGATATAGTTACCGGTAAAGGTGATATTACGGTAATAATATTGTCTTCCCTCTTCCAGGTCGATATCGATATTTACTGTTCTTTCATTAAAGTTATATACCGAATCGCTGATGATTTCTGCATCCCTGTAACCCTTGGTCTGGTAGAAACTGATGATATTGTCCTTATCGTTTCGGTACTCCTTCTTGTTGAACTTGGAGGAGCTGAAGAAGTTCAGCTTAAAATTCTTATTGATATAGGTTTTTACCTCTTCATCCGAAATCGGGTTTCTCTGGCCTATACTGCTGGCCACGTTTTCGGCATTGGCATTTCCCAACCTATTGAAGACATCCTTAAAAATATGCACACGGGCATGTTCGTTTGTCTTCTTCATTTTCTTTTTGATCCGGCCATCGCTGATATTTTCATTTCCGCTGATGGCTATCTCATTGATCTTAATCTTGGACTTCCTATCCACATCAAAACGCAGCTTTACGCTGTTGGGGAAAGTGGTATCCCTTTCCTGGACGATTTTCACATCCGCGTTAAGGTAGCCTTTTTCCACAAAATACTGGGTGATGTTTCTTTTGGCAGTGTTCAGTACATCATCCCTTACCACACGCCCTCGGATCTGTACCTTGTCCCGAAGCTCGCTTTCCTGGGTCTGCGTCACTCCGTCAAACTCCACGATGCTAAACCTTGGACGTTCGGTGAGATCAAGCAAGAGGTGTATTTCATCTCCCTCGATCTTGGTCACCATGATTTTCACATCCCCGATGATCCCCTGTCCCCACAATTTTTTGAGGGCACTGGAAATTGCATCACCAGGAACGCTTATTTCATCCCCCACTTTGAGTCCCGACAGGGAGATGATCGCCGTTTCATCCAATGTGGAAAGCCCCACAGCTTTGATCTCGGCAATCTTGAACTTCTGGGGCTGGGCATAATTCAGCTCCAGAATATCTACTGGCTTTTGCACAGCATACCTACTTTGCCCCAGTCTGATCTGGGCCTGTGAAATGCCTGCAAAAAGGAGTAAGCATATTACGATTAAGCTTCTTCTCATTAATCTCATGATTTAATCTGCGCCCCTGTCTTGCCGAAACGTCTTTCCCTTCTTTGGTAATCCGCTACCGCCTCAAACAGGTGCTCTTTTCTAAAGTCAGGCCACAATACTTCTGTAAAGTACAGCTCGGTATAGGCCAATTGCCATAACAGAAAATTACTTATTCTCAACTCACCACTTGTCCTGATCAACAGTTCAGGATCAGGATAATCCCTGGTCATCAGGTGGTCAGCAACCAAGTCTTCTGTAATAGCCTCCACGTCAATTTCTTTGGCAGCTACTTTTTTGGCAATGTCTTTAATACTATTGGTGATTTCCCATCGGCCACTATAGCTCAGGGCCAAGATCAAGGTCAGTCCTGTATTTCCTGAAGTCGCCTCCATGGCCTCCTTTAGTTTGGCCTTTCCGCGTTTTGGAAGCATGTCCAGGTCTCCCACCAAGGTGAGCCTCACGTTATCCTTCATGAGATTGGGCACTTGGTCTATCAGTGTCTTCACCAATAACTCCATGATGGCGTTTACTTCCAGCCTCGGCCTGGACCAGTTTTCGGTAGAAAATGTATAAAGTGTAAGGTATTTCACACCCAAATCATTGGCACCGGTAATGGTCTCTCTTACCGCGGTGATGGCATTTCTATGGCCAAAAATACGCTTGGCCCCTTTACCTTGGGCCCACCTGCCATTTCCATCCATGATGACCGCAATATGTTGGGGGATTCTTCCCTTTTCTAGCGCTTCCTTCATTCCAGATTTTTCCGAACTTAATTTTTTGGAGGTACAAAAATGCTATTTCTTTTTTAATAATCTATCCCAGAATCCAATTAATTAATAATTAAAGCACTTAACCTTGTGAAATGAATAACTAAGGCTTGCTCCTAAAAAATAATACCAGTCCTTGTCGGATTTGTTGCCATAATTTACCTGGTAAGGAAATTCAGCATCTGGGTCGTTGGGATCGGGCTCCGGAAAACGGGGGAGGTAATTTTCGCTAGGCTCTATCTTGTCAAGAAAATCCGATACTGTCGGCCGGAAACCGAATTCCACCGACAGGAACAGCCTTTCTTTCAATTTATACTTGACACCCAGTCCAAAGGGGATCACCGGGGTCGAAAGGGAATATTTCCCTTCATCCTCAGGTGGCAGCTCCCCCTGGTACGCTTGGCCTTTCCCTTTGAAAAAGGCATAGCCCAAGCCCATAAAGCCATAAGGGGAAAACCGGGTCGTGGAATGGTGGGCGAGGAAATCCAGGAAATGGTATTCCATCACGGCATAGCCTTCAATAAGCAGCCCTTTGAAATAGGCATTTCTGGCTTCGGCCACCGCATCCAAAGGACGTACACTGTCCGCTGCATTTAGCCCGGCCAGGGAAAGCCCATACCGTAAGCTCCAAACATTGTCAAAATTTCGTCTGCCAAAAAACGTACCTTGAAGGCCTAATTGCTCCGGGTCCAACCTCCGGATAATATCACCCGAATAGGTCGCCACCCCAAGGCCCAAGCCATATTCTTTTTGCTGTGCCTGCGTTTCCCCATAAGGAACCAATAATAAGGTCCCAATGGCAACTGCCAGACACAGAAGTTGAAAATTGACTTTTTTCAAGACGTTGCAATTTATAAAGTACTAAACGAATAAAAAACCCTCTTCAGTATTCCCTGGGTTAATTTATGTTAAAACTAATTCCTCATATCATAGCCCCAATTCAGCTTTTTCCTCAGGGTATCGAAGAAACTATAATCATGGAATTTTACCAATCTGGCCACGAACTTCTCCCTTTTTACCGTCAGATTGACTGAAGCATCCACTGCCGTAGAACGAGAATCCAAGGATATCAGGAATTTTTTACTTCTCCCTTCTATGGTAAAGGTGATTTCACTCTCGTCGGACACGATCATGGGCCTCACATTGAGATTATGGGGACTAACCGGAGTGATCACAAAGTTTTTGGCCAAAGGAGAAATCAAGGGGCCGCCACAACTCAGCGAATACCCGGTGGAACCAGTAGGGGTGGCCACGATCAAACCATCCGCCCAATAGCTGTTGAGGTACTCCCCGTCAATATAGGTATGAACGGTAATCATGGAAGAGGTATCCCTTTTGTGGATGGTAAACTCATTGAGTCCATAGGGCACACCATTAAAAAGCGGCTGGTCTGTCTTGAGATTGATCAAGGTGCGGTCCTGAATGGTAAAATGCCCATCGAAGAGCACTTCCACCGCTTTTTCCACATCCTCCTTTGCTATTGTAGCCAGGAATCCCATTCTGCCGGTGTTGATTCCCAAAATCGGTATTTCATAAGTACCCACCATAGAGACCGTATCCAAAAGCGTCCCATCCCCTCCTACGGAAATCACAAAATCCATCTTCGCCAGTTCCTCCCTCCCTTCTAATACAGAGAATCCGGCAGCTTTGGCTCCGGATTTTTTCAGATTCTTATGAAAGGCATCTGTAAAATAAACTTGGGCTTGGTGTCGGCGCAGCGCTTCTATCAACTGCTCTATATATGGCACAAACTCCTTTTGAAAATTCAGGCCATGAATCGTTATATTCATTCAGTCTGGTTCATTTTAGATATTCAAAAATCGAAGCAGGTTGTCCAACCGGTCTTGCTCTCCACTGACGCCCATCTCTTCTTGGTAATGGTCAATCACCTTATAACCAAACCGTTCTAGGGTGGCCTTGATATGCCGTAACTCCGTTTTATCTACTTTAAAGGTCACTTTGATCTTGCTTTCGTCTAAAGGATCCGTCGTGACAAAACTACTCAGAACTTTGGCATTCTCCGACTCTATTACCCTGGCGATCTCAAACAGGCTGTAATCGGTCATAAACATGGAAAGCACCAAGACCCCCCCTTGGGCCTGTATGGCCAGAGAATCTGCAAATGCGGCAATGGCATCTTCCAAGGTCACCACTCCATGATAAATGTTTTCCCCATCTACCACTGCCACCATATTGGATTGGTATTCGGAAGCTACGCGCAAGACATCATAGATATGTTTGTCCTTCATGACAAAGCATCCTTCAGCCTCCAATGGGACATCCCCAACCAAAATATCATCCTTGTTGATATTGTAGATCATTTCATCGGTCACCAGTCCTTTGAAAAAACCCTCATGGACCACCGGCAAAACATCCGTACGAATCTCCTCCATCCATGACAAAGCCATTTTGACCTTGTCTGTCAATTTCAAGGGAGGAATCATGTTATTGATAAATTCGTACGCCTGCATAATTTTAAAGATATAAATTGTATTTAATAATTAAAACGGATCAATGTACAAACATGTTTACAGCAGGCGCAAATTGTACATTTTGCTCTTTCTCCTATCACCCCCCCTGGCGGGGAGCCTCTTTTTTGGGGGCACAATACAGTCTGACCCAGTTTTGGATAAGCTCCAATCCGTATTGGGTCAGGTAGGCTTCCGGGTGAAACTGAATTCCAAAAACGGGCAGCTCCTTATGGGCAATGGCCATAATCTCCTTCTTCTCTGTTTCCAGGATCACCTCGAGTGAAGCAGGTAAATCCTGAAGCTTTAATGAATGGTAGCGGGTGACCTGAAATTCCGGAGGGATTCCTTCCAACATGAGGTGATCTGCAACCTTACGGACCTTGTGTACCTTGCCATGAACCGGGTAATCCCCTTTTACCAGGTCAGCCCCAAAAAACTGTCCGATGCACTGATGCCCCAAGCAGACCCCAAGCACTGGAAGCTTGTCATGATAATAGGCCAATATTTCCATCAGATTACCCGCTTTTTCCGGAGTTTCCGGTCCCGGGGACAGCACCAAGCCTTCATAGCTTTCCTCTTTTAGTAACGCAAGAGGAGTATCATTGCGAACAATCTTAAGCGCGACTCCTGACTGCAGAAAATAATCCGCCAGGATATGTGAAAAAGAGTCAAAATTATCAATCAACAGTAACATCCTGACGCTCTATTATCAGTTCATTGATCCGCTCCACTGCATTTTGGATAGCAGGCGTGACCGCTCCCAAAAGATCGATGACCATGGGAGCAAAAGGCTCCAGGACAGGGAAAAGGGAAGATTTCTGGATTTCCCCTTTGGGCATCTCCATCCCAAATGTCTGCATCACCCAAATCAAAAGGCTCAGCATAAACCCCCACTTCAGGATGCCAAGTACAGCCCCGGCAAAATCATCAAAAGCACCCAAAATGGTCAGGCCGAGTGTCTTTTTCACCAAATAGGCAAGAATACGGATCGTAATCACCACAATCAAAAAAATGATGACAAAGGAGATAAAGGGCAACATAAAAGTCAGGCTTTCCACCCGCTCTGCAAGGATATCCGCCCCCCAATGCATGAACTTAAATGCAAAAACAATCCCGATCATAAAAGCCACAATAGACAGTATCCCGATAAAAAGGCCCTGCTTATAACCACTATAAGCCCCTATGCCCAATAAAATCAGTATGACAATGTCTATCGTGCCCAATGAATCAATTTGGTTTTTTAGTTATTGAGTTACCTGGTTATTGGGTGATTGAACCCAGTCCCCAAACAAGCTTAAGCCAACAACTGCTTTACTTTTTGCGAGATCAACTTTCCATCGGCTTTACCGGCCAGTTTTTTGGTAGCTGAGCCCATTACTTTCCCCATATCCTTGGGGCCTTCGGCCCCCACTGCGGCTATAATTTCCTTCAACGCTGCTTCCAGTTCTTCCTCACTGAGCTGCTTGGGCAAAAATTCATTGATGATTTCCAGTTCCGACTGTTCGGTAGCCGCTAGGTCTTCCCGGTTTTGCTGTTGGTATACTTCAAGAGAATCCTTTCTCTGTTTGGCGGCCTTGGTCAGAAGTTTTAGCTCATCCTCTTCTGTCATGCTCTTTTCTCCACCCTTGGTTTCTTCCAACATAATCAGTGACTTAATGGACCGCAAAGCCCTCAACCTGTCTTTATCCTTTGCCAACATGGCCTTCTTGATCTCACTTTCTACACTTTGCTTTAAACTCATTATCTTTATGTTTATGTGAATTAAGGTGTATTTTTACCCAAAATTAGAGCATAAATTAATAAAATGACCAAACTCAGCGTAAATATTAATAAGATTGCCACTTTGCGAAATGCCCGAGGCGGCAACAATCCGGATGTGGTCCAAGTAGCCTTGGATGCTGAAAAATTCGGCGCGCAGGGCATCACTGTCCACCCTCGTCCTGACGAGCGGCACATCCGCTACGATGATGTCATGCAGCTTAAGGAGGTGGTCACCACCGAGTTCAACATCGAAGGCTATCCCGACAAGCGTTTTATGGAAATCATCCGCCTGGTCAAACCGGCCCAGGCCACTTTGGTCCCCGACCCTCCCCATGTACTTACCTCCAATACCGGCTGGGACACCATTGCCCATCAGGAAAAACTGAAGGACATCATTGCCGAACTGCATGAATACGGCACACGGACCTCTATTTTCATCAATCCGGACAAAAAGTACTTTGAACCCGCAAAGATGACGGGTACGGACAGGGTGGAGCTGTACACCGAACCTTATGCCAGCAATTACCATTTAAACAAACACGATGCAGTCAAGCCCTATGTGGAAGTGGCTCAGTTTGCCAAAAAACTGGGACTGGGACTTAATGCAGGCCATGACCTGGACCTGGACAACCTCAGGTTCCTCAAAGAAAACATTCCTTTTCTGGACGAGGTTTCTATAGGACATGCACTTATCTGCGATGCGCTTTACTATGGGTTGGAAAACACCATTCAAATGTATCGCAGGCAATTGGAAGCGGAATAAACGGTAGGACCAAAAGTTTTTTGAACAAGACACTATGAAACTGAATTTCAAAAAAGTTGGGCAAGGACAGCCCCTGATCATTCTCCATGGGCTTTTCGGCTCGGCAGACAATTGGCTTTCCATCGCCAAAGAACTTGAAAATGAGTACACCATGTACCTGGTAGATCAGCGGAACCACGGTGATTCCCCTAAAAGCGAAGACTGGGATTACAAGGCCATGGTGGATGACCTGGCAGGTTTTATGACTTCTCAAAGTTTGGAATCAGCCCACATCATGGGCCATTCCATGGGTGGAAAAACAGCCATGAACTTTGCCCTGAAATACCCGAATAAAACGAAAAAGCTCATCGTGGCAGACATTGCTCCCCGGTACTATGCCCCCCACCATCAAAGCATATTGGCTGGATTGAACGCCATCAAGATGGACTCCCTAAAGTCAAGAAAAGAAGCTGACGAAATTCTTGCCGAACATATTTCCGAGGCAGGCATCCGGCAGTTTTTGATGAAAAGTCTTGGCAGAGATGAAAACCGGAAATTTACCTGGAAAATCAACCTTCCTGTGATTACCGAAAAAATCGAAAATGTTGGAGAGGCCATTCACGGAACAAAATCCTTTGAAGGCCCCACTTTGTTTATGAGAGGGGCGGAGTCCAAATACATCCAAGAAAAGGACAAAAAAGACCTGGAAAGGTATTTCCCTGAATATAAACTGATTACCATCAAAAACGCCGGACACTGGCTACACGCAGAACAACCTTCCGCGGTGGTAGCAACCATCAAAGCCTTCTTAGGCTGATATTTCCCCTACAGCCCCAACAACATCAACCATGAAAAAAGGAAAGCTCTACCTTATCCCCAATGTTTTGGCCGAAGACACCGCTCAGGAAATCATCAGCCCCCAGGTCAAAGAGGTCATTGCCCATACCACCTATTACCTTGCGGAAAACCTGAGAACTGCCCGACGGTACATCTCCAGCCTGAAGCTTGGACTGACCATCGAGGAACTGGATTTCCAGGTTTTGGACAAAAAAACCCGGGCGGCAAAAGTGGACCTACTACTCCAGCCTATTTTCCAGGGGCATGATATGGGGGTCATTTCAGAAGCAGGCTGTCCCGGGATAGCCGACCCCGGAGCGGTGGCGGTAGCTTATGCCCATCAAAACGGTATCCAGGTAGTGCCTTTGTCAGGGCCATCTTCCATGTTCCTGGCACTGATGGGCTCAGGCTTCAACGGTCAATCCTTTGCTTTTCACGGTTACTTGCCCATTGATAAAAAAGCCCGTGCGGAAGCCGTCAAAAACCTGGAAAATGAATCCCTGCGCTTCAAAAGAACCCAGATCTTTATGGAGACTCCTTTTAGGAACAACCAGCTTTTGGAGGACCTAAAACAGCATTTGCATCCCCAAACGAAACTTTGTGTGGCCAAAAACATTACGGGAAAGGACGAGGCTATACTCACCAAAACCATTGCGGAGTGGCGGAAAACCAAGATGGACCTGCACAAAATCCCGACTGTTTTTGTGCTGGACGGCAATTATTAGAAACGGGCCTATTGACCAAGGTTTCGGTACAGAACCCACTATAAAACAGTTGGATTAGAAGCCACATTTATCATATACCAAAGTTTTTTATTTCCCGCTTATGCTTTAATTTTACAGGCTATTTCAACCAGTAATTAAAATACATTAGTTATATGCCATATCTATTTACTTCAGAGTCTGTTTCGGAAGGCCATCCGGACAAAATCTCCGACCAGATTTCTGATGCCCTTATTGATAACTTCCTGGCCTTTGATCCTAAATCCAAAGTCGCCTGTGAAACCTTGGTGACCACAGGACAGGTAGTGCTTGCGGGTGAAGTGAAATCGGACACCTATCTGGACGTTCAGAAAATCGCCAGGGATGTAATCAACGGAATCGGTTATACCAAGGGAGAATACATGTTTGACGGCAACTCCTGCGGGGTGCTTTCGGCCATCCATGAACAATCACCTGACATCAACCAAGGAGTGGACAGAACCAGTCCCGAGGACCAAGGAGCCGGGGACCAAGGAATGATGTTTGGCTATGCCACCAATGAAACCCAGAACTACATGCCTTTGGCATTGGACCTTTCACACAGGCTCTTAAAGGAATTGGCGGTATTAAGAAGGGAAAGCAAGGAAATCGGATACCTTAGACCTGATGCAAAAGCCCAGGTAACCATCGAATACAGTGATGACAATGTCCCTCAAAAAATAAAAGCCATTGTTATTTCTACCCAGCATGATGATTTTGCTGACGAGCCCACCATGTTGGCCAAGATTAAGACAGATTTGATCAACATCCTGATCCCAAGGGTAAAATCACAGTTGATCCCTGAAATCCAGGCCTTGTTTACGGATGACATCATCTACCATATCAACCCTACCGGGAAGTTCGTCATCGGAGGACCTCATGGAGATGCAGGTCTTACAGGCAGAAAAATCATCGTGGATACCTACGGAGGAAAAGGAGCCCACGGCGGGGGAGCATTTTCGGGTAAAGACCCCTCCAAAGTGGACCGCTCAGCGGCCTATGCCACCCGCCATATCGCCAAAAACATGGTCGCGGCAGGCCTTGCGGATGAAGTACTGGTACAGGTATCTTATGCCATTGGTGTAGCCGAACCAATGGGAATCTATGTCAATACTCATGGCACCGCCAAAGTGGGACTGACCGATGGGGAGATCGCGAAAAAAATCGAAAAGATTTTTGACATGAGACCTTATGCCATTGAACAAAGACTGAAACTACGCAACCCTATCTACCAAGAAACGGCGGCTTATGGCCATATGGGCAGAAAAAATGAGGTCGTAACCAAAACCTTTGTTTCCCCTGATGGCACGTCCATCACGCTTGATGTGGAACTGTTTACCTGGGAAAAACTGGACTATGTAGACACCTTGAAAAAGGAATTTAACCTGGAAAAAGAACCAGCGTCTGCCAATATTCATTAATAAGTATCAACAAGTAAAAAGAGGCTGAAAATTGATTTCCAGCCTCTTTTTTTTGGATAAAATTGGCTACTTAACCTCTGGGTTATTTAGTTATTGGGTTATTGGACCGGCCCTTCATCATTCAAGCCGGGACATCCTTCAATCCTCATTGACTTCGGACAAAATCCATCTTTCAAAAAAACGAAAAAGCAGGAGGTTTGAAACATCAATCCAACACGCTAATGCTTGGCGATTAAACAGTACAAGACCACCTTAGACGGCCCGACGCTTACCTCTGTAATCCAAAGGAAAAAGAAATTATCTTCAAACCTAATCATCAATCAAATGAAAATAGCCTTGGTGCTATTGGTAAAAATCTTCTGTTATTCCTGCTTGATAAGCATCATGATCGGCTTTATCAGGCCGGTTTACGTGCTTTGGTTCCTGGACAGATGTAACCGGCTCAAGGTTTTACAGCTTTACGGCAGTCTCGCCTTATTCTTTTTTATCCTGTATCAATTACTTAGCCTGACGCTTTTATAAAAAATCAGCGCTTTAATCCAGAGAGCACCTCTTCATGCACTTGAAAATCATGCGCTCCAAAAAGCACAAAACAAATCTCCTTAACCGCCTTTAATCCGGGAACAACCTCCATTATCGCCCGGTAAGCCACTTCGGCCGCCTCCTTGATCGGATAACCAAAAATCCCGGTGGAAATAGCAGGAAAAGCAATACTTTCAAGCCCCTCCTTATCTGCCAGCTTCAGCGCATTCCTATAGCAATCCCCCAACAACTTATCCTCCGGCTTATCTTGCCCATAGACAGGCCCAAGACAATGGATCACATGCTTGTTCGGCAAATTATAGGCTTTGGTCATCACCGCTTCCCCGGGCTTTATGGGACCAAGCGGCACGGCCTCCTTTTCAAGTGCCGGTCCAGCGGCTCTATGAATGGCTCCGGCCACCCCTCCTCCTACACGCAACTGGGCGTTGGCCGCATTCACTATAACATCCATATCCGGCTGGGCAGTAATGTCCCCTTGACGATTGAAGATTTTGACATGATGGTAGGATACAGTCATTTGGAGATAATTTATTTCTTTAATTTACCCCAAAAACCACAAATTAACAATCCATCAAATCCTCCTGCAATGAAATGCCTTGGCACTTCCGTCCATAAGGGTACAGGCGATCAAAAAATCCTCCCCTCCATCTTTCAGCCGAAACTTCTTCTTGATCACCTCGGGTTTCAGGGGATGATTCCTCACCAACACATTGACCTTGCCACCTGGAAAACTCTTTTTGATGGCCTTTTTGTCCAATTTTACTTCAGACAGAATTTCAAATGCCCTTCCCTGAAGGTTTTCCGGAAGAAAATCCGCCGTATACAGATGCGTATTGGGATGGAGTTTTTTTAAGCCTGACCGCTTACCAAAGCTTTTGAAGGCCCCTGCTTTCAAAATAGCTGCAGAAGGAATAACCAAGTATTTCTCGGGAAGCCCATAAGAAATATCCGTCGCTTCTTCACCTTCAAAACCAAATGTGAAATCCACCGCATGATCTCCGACAAGGTTCCATGCGGAAACCTTAACTCCTTGCTCTGTCCCTTCCTTGTGCCAAACCAGTAAAATCTCCTTTACCTCGTTTTTTACAGCGACCACGTGGATGGAGCTGAGCACAGGAAGTTCCCTGATCGCCTCTTTGATGTCCAGCATTGGAGAGGCCTTGACCATGATATTCTTTGCTTTTTGGGTCAATAAATCCCAGTTCCCCAAAATATCCGGCTCACAATCAGCCAGCTTATAAAGCTTTTGGTTATACCCTCCTCTTCTCGCTGGATCCACGTACAACCAATCAAAGTCTGCCTGTGCATTCTTTAGATATCCGATGGACTCCGATGAAAGAAAGGCATACTTATCCGGCTGGATGCTAAGATGATGAAAATTGAACCTGACGATTTCGGCCAGTTTCTCCTGTCTTTCTAGATAAACTACTTGCTGAAACTGTTCTCCCAGGTAAAAAGTATCCACTCCAAAACCACCGGTCAGGTCAACCAAGCACTCTCCCTTGACAAAACGCCTTTTAAAAATTGCTGTCAACTCCGAAGAACATTGTTCTAGGGAAATGGAGGCAGGAAAGACCACCTTTTGGTTGGCGACCCACATGGGAAGTTTACCAGCGGCTTTTTGGCGGGCCGCTATCTGCTGGACAGCCTCTTTGATGTCCAGTGATGTATTTTGATGGTGCTTTAAAAGCAATTGTGCAGGATCTTCCTGAAGATGATCCTGCACAAACTGAAACAATTCCGGTGTATAAACTTTGGAAAACCCCAAGCTTAAGCCATGCTATGTTCTACCAAATATTCGGCAATCTGAACGGCGTTGGTAGCAGCCCCTTTTCTCAGGTTATCTGCCACAATCCACATGTTCAAGGTATTTGGCTGAGACTCATCTCTTCTCAATCTTCCAACAAACACCTCATCTCTTTTATGGGCGTTCATGGGCATTGGATAGACATTATTGGCCACATCGTCTTCCACGATTACTCCAGGAGTCTCAGAAAGTATATTTTTTACCTCCGTCAGATCAAAATCTTCCTTGAACTCCACATTTACTGATTCTGAGTGCCCCCCCATTACCGGAATCCTCACCGTAGTAGCGGTCACCT
Organism: Echinicola sediminis; assembly: GCF_054777495.1. Lineage (NCBI taxonomy): Bacteria > Pseudomonadati > Bacteroidota > Cytophagia > Cytophagales > Cyclobacteriaceae > Echinicola > Echinicola sediminis. Next base: position 117,301 of record NZ_BAAHAP010000001.1, read on the forward strand.
GAATGCTATCGTCTTCAAAGATCTTTTTGGTCTCATTGATCATCTTCATCTCCTCTTTGGTATAACCATTGTCTTGGAATACATCAATGTGAGGAAGTACGTTTAGATCAATCTTATGTGGATAAGCCTTTTCTCCTTCTTTTCCATCACGTTCATCCATCAATTGGTTTACCGCTTTTAGACCGCTTCCCGTAACAGACTGGTAGGTCGATACCACGATTCTTTTGATCCCATAACGGTCACGTAGCTTGGACAATGCCAAAACCATCTGAATGGTAGAACAGTTTGGATTGGCGATGATTCTGTCGTCAATCTTCAATGACTTAGCGTTGATTTCAGGAACTACCAGCTTTTTGGTAGGATCCATTCTCCAAGCAGAAGAATTGTCCACCACGATAGTACCGGCCTCTGCAAACTTCGGTGCCCACTCTTTAGAGGTATCTCCACCGGCAGAGAAAATGGCGATGTCTGGCTTTTCAGAAACAGCCTGCGCCAATCCTATCACTGTGTATTCCTTATCCTTGAAAGCAATCTTCTTCCCTGCGGACCTTTCACTGGCCACCAACAGCAGTTCATCAAAAGGGAAATTGTGCTCTGCAAGCACTTCAAGAATTTCTGAGCCAACTAATCCTGTGGCTCCTACAACAGCTAATTTCATTGTTGAAAACTTTCTATTAATTGATTTTTATATTATTTTGAGCTATGCCTTAGAAGGCCTTCGCTTGATTTTTATCGGTTCTTCCCTCCTTCGGGAAGATATTCATGAAATTTTTATTCCACGTTGTCCCAATGACTACCTGCGACCCAACTTTCTTTTTGTAGAGTCGACAGTCAACTACTTTTCACCATGAAACATTTTTATACTATATGGAAAGGGGCATCCCTTGTCTTTTTACTGACCTTAAGCTCCCTTTGCCAAACAGGACTTGCCCACGCTCTTTTGAATGGACACCAACCTGTCTCTATTTTTCGAGGCGCAAGTTACGGAAAATCATCCACTAACATCGAAGAAAACCTTAAAATATCTTCTAAACACCTTATATTTCCCTGCCCATTACCCTCTGAACAGCAGCTGACTGCAGAAAAGCCCTTCTCTTCCCAAGCCAGCAAATCCAAAGGACCTCATCTTTCCGAACAATCGAGCAAAGCCGAAAGCCCTCATTCACCATCCGAAAGCTTCGCTTCAAAAACACAAAACAAAGATCCGGACAGCAGCCAGGCCCAAATAGTCCATGTCCTTCCTTCAGGCCCCAGGGATTTGACCATTTACTTTTCTTCCGACCTAGACTCCACCTTCGCAGTGATTCCTGACTTCTATACCATTAACAACCAAGCTCCCCTGGAAGTCAGATGGGGAAAATTCCCCAACCAGGTCATTCTCCTCTTGGCCTCTCCTATAACAAAAAACATCCACCTCGAACTGAAAATAGAAGGCATCCTGGACCAATATGGCTACCCCATCCCAACAACATCTTATTCCATAAAAAACCAAAAACAAACCTCCCTGTCCTTCAAATCCTTGGTCATCAATGAAGTCATGGCTGCCCCAAAAAAAGAAAATCCTCTACCCTATGCTGAATACGTGGAAATCTTTAACCCCACAAATGAAACCATCGCTCTTGGGGGATTTTTTCTAGCCAACGCAAAGAGAAAAGCAATTTTACCGGATATTGATATTTCACCCGGAGAATATTTGATCCTGATACACAAAAACGACCAACAGGCCCTCTCTCCTTACGGCAAAACGGCTGGCTTATCCAGCTGGCCGAGGTACGTAAACGGAGGAGACAAAGTAATCCTCCGTGACAGGGACGGCAGCCCCTTGGACAGCCTCTCTTATAACTCTGGCAGTTATGGCAGCTCCTCCAAAGCCAGCGCCGGCCATAGCCTTGAAATCTCCAACCCCTATTCACAGTGCGACCAATCCCTTTTGCTCAAACCTTCAGAAAGCCCTCTATTGGGCACTCCCGGCCAGGAAAATTCAGTATTTGACCCGACCCCTGACCAAGTAAGCCCCCAGCTCCTTCAGGCCATTGTAAAAGATGAAATTCACCTGCTATTGGAATTCAATGAGCCCCTATCCCCGGATCTATCCCCCGCCGAATGGGAGTTTCAAAACAACCTAGAGGCAATGGACGCTTCTTTTTTATTGGACTCTTATTCAACCGTCCAGCTGACCCTGAACAGACCTTTAGAAGAAAAAACCGCCTACCGGATCACTGTGAGGAATTTGAGGGATTGTGCAGGAAACCTGATCGACCCCAACCATAACCAGGCTGCATTTCAGGTACCTTCTGAAGCTGAAGCAGGGGAAATCATTTTAAACGAGGTACTCTTTAACCCCAGGAGCGGCACTCCGAAATTTGTGGAACTCTATAATCACTCCCCTAAGTACATCGATCTCTCCGGATGGAAACTCGCCAATATTTCCGCGGACGGCATTGACAACAAAAAGCTCATTACCGATCAGCCTAGCTTGATCGGTCCCTTTGATTACAGAGTGGTGACCACCGACATCGCCACCTTGTCCCGGGAATACCCCAAAGGCAAAAAAGAAAACTGGATGGAAATCAGCAACCTTCCGAGCTATCCTATCGCCGAAGGCGCCGTGGTTTTGCTAAACCCTAAAGAGACGCTGATTGATCAATTTGACTATTCCGACAAATTCCATCATGAAATGATCCAAAACACCAAAGGCATATCACTGGAAAGATTATCGCCTGATCAAGCCACCAACACACCCAAAAACTGGCATTCCTCATCAGCAGCTGAAGGCCATGCCACTCCTGGCTATAAAAACTCCCAACATTTCGAGCTCAATGAAGCAGGAACAGGAATCCAAATCCAGCCCAGGATCTTTCTTCCAGAAGCTACCGGCGAGCAACCATTCACTACCATCAGCTATAAGATGAGTAGCGTTGGATTTATTGGAACTATCAGGATATTCGGAACAGATGGCCGCCTTGTCAGAACCCTGTGCGAGAACGAGGTTTGGGGCAAAGCCGGTTTCTACACCTGGAACGGATTTGACCACATGGGCACCAAAGTCCGCCCGGGGTATTACCTGGTCTTAACGGAACTCATCCACCTCAATGGAAGGGTAATTTATGACAAGAAAACAGTTGTGGTCGGCACTAAATTATAGCCTCTTCTTGCCCTATGAATAATCCTGTTTTTTTCTTAATTTGACATAGGATTTAAGCATTAAACAGTCATGACCGAAGATATCATCAATAATACGTTAAAAGCATACTTTATCAAAAAGGGGAAAAACTTCAAATTGATCCAACGATACCTTCGCATAAAGTACAAGCTCAACATTGAAGAAAAGCTACTGCAAAAAAGAGTGACTCAGCTAAAAATCAGCTGAGCCTCTCTTCCTATCAATTTTGCAAACCAAACCCATTGATTTACTTAGGCAAACTTTTTTGTGCGAAAACCAGTTTCTACTATTATTAGCATCCTACCACAGCTTGACCTCCTCCACTTCTTTTAAAAAAACAGCCGCAAATAAACAGGAGGCTTTTGAACAATTCGTGAAATTTTATTAAACCAAAACCAAACCATTTAACGTATTAATGTAATAAAGATGGACATACATCTAATTTGCTGAAACACGCACATGGAAATATACTTGTCACATTTTTGATTTTCAAAAGTGCACCTTATTTTAGGGGACTTTTTAGAAATCAAAAATTGATTTCACCAACACAATTAACGCCTAGAAACTATGAGTCAAGAAGAGAAAACATCATACTCTAGAGAAGAACTGAGAGAGTTCGAGGAGTTGATCAACAGCAAACTCGCTGTAGCAAAAGAAGAGTTGATTTCCTTAAAGGAAACCCTTAGCAAAAAGAACGATAGCGGCACGGACTTTACGGCCTCTACATCCAAGCTACTGGAAGATGGTGCTGACACTTTGGAAAGGGAAAGCTTGAGCCAGCTGGCAGCTAGGCAGCAAAAATTCATTATCAACCTGGAAAAGGCCTTGATACGGATCAAAAACGGAACATATGGCGTTTGTGTAGACACGGGCAAGCTGATCGCCAAGGAGCGACTAAAGGCCGTTCCTCATACCATGCACTCCATAGAAGCTAAACTTGCCAAAAAGTAAGCATTGGAATTTTTACACAGACATATTGAAGCACTGATATTCTGTTCACCTTCTCCGTTGGGCATTAGCGAAATCCAAAAATGCCTGACGGAGATGTTTGAGTCTGAAGTCCCCACAGAGCATATCGAAGAGGCCATCAAAGAATTGGCGGAAAAATACCAAAACGATGAATTCTCTTTTGCGCTGGAGCACCTCGGAAACGGTTACCAGTTTCTGACCAAACCTGCCTACCAGACCAGCATATCCATCCTACTGAAACAGCAGTCCACCAAAAGGCTTTCCACTGCCCAAATGGAAACCTTATCGATCATTGCCTACAAGCAACCGGTAACCAAAACGGAAGTGGAGCAGATCCGAGGTGTAAACTGCGATTATTCCATCCAAAAGCTACTCGAAAAAGAACTGGTCACTATCAAAGGAAAATCCGATAGCATCGGCAGGCCTTTACTATATGGCACCAGTGACAAATTCATGGAATATTTCGGCATCAATAGCTTAAAAGACCTCCCCCAGCCAAAAGACTTCAACCAAGAAGAAAACCAGATCGGCACGGAACAGGAATAACCTCCCCTCAATTAAATATCAAGGTCTATACCTAAAATCTGTTCCATACTCACTATCTTTGCAGCTTGTTTTATAAAAAGGCAAAAAGCTCATTTATAGACCATTAGCTATTTAACACCTTTGATACAGCAGAGATGCTGCAATGCTATGAAAAAACCAAACAGAAACTACCCTAAAGGCAATAAAAAAGAAAAGGGCCATTTTTCACCATCGGCTAAAAGCGGTGAAAAAAAATCCTATGGACAACATAAAAGCCCTTCTTCCAAAAGAACAGAAGATGAAGGACAGAAAGAGGGGTTCTCACCCCTGAAGCGCTACCGCAAAGACAAACCTTCTTTCAGAGAAGAGAAACCCAACAGGGAAGACGGCAAGTTTAAAACCGTCTACAAAGGACGCGACAAAAACCAAAAACCTGTTTTCGCACAGGAAAAAATAGAGGGAGAGCACCGCCCGAAGACATCCAAGAAATTTAAATCAAACCGCTTCTTCAACAAAGACGCACAAAGCAAGGAAGCACAGCCCGAATACAATTTCAAAAAAGCTGCCAAAAAGGCCAACAAACCTTTTGCAGAGGAAATCCGCCTGAACAAATACATTGCCAATGCAGGCATCTGCTCCAGAAGAGATGCCGACAAACTGATAGAAAAAGGGGAAATCAAAGTCAACGGAGAAGTGGTCACCGAGTTAGGACACCGTGTAAAATTCTCCGACAAGGTGGTTTATAAGGGTAAATTGATCAATCCCGAAAAGCCGGTTTACGTACTTCTAAACAAACCCAAAGACTTCATCACCACCACAGATGACCCTTTGAACAGAAAAACGGTCATGCACTTGGTGCAACCTGCTTGCGAGGAAAGGATCTTCCCTGTCGGCAGACTTGACAGAAACACTACCGGTCTTCTGTTATTCACCAATGACGGAGAGCTTGCGGCAAAACTTTCCCATCCCTCGGAAAAAATCAAAAAAATCTACCAGGTCACTTTGGACAAGCCCATTTCCAAAACCCAGGTAGAAGAAATCCTTGAAGGGATCACGCTGGAAGACGGGCCAGTGGAAGTTGATGACCTACAGGTACTCTCCAAAGACAAGACCATCTTAGGCATTGAAATCCATGTCGGCAAAAACAGAATCGTCAGAAGGATTTTCGCCCATTTCGGCTTTGAAGTTGTCGCCCTGGACCGTGTCACCTATGCAGGTCTTACCAAAAAAGACCTATCTAGAGGAAAATGGAGATTCCTCACCGAAAAAGAAGTGATCAACTTAAAGTTCTTTAAGTAGAGAGGTCCAGCACACAACAGTTATAAAATAAAACTCCTATTGAGCCCAACCATTTTCTTTGGGTTTCAAATAGGAGTTTTTCTTGTTTTTAGAGTCTTGCTATTTTTTTTTATATTAACCCAATTACCAAAACCAGCTCATTTTAGGAAAAGCCTAGCCCTCAGACAACTCTTTAATAGACTGCGCCTTTTAATCGGTTTCTCAACTTTTACACTTGGCGTTTATACTATTGACACATAGTCAGAAATTAAAAATTTTGCCCTAAACAAAAATCGTCTGTAAAATACTGGCATTTGACCCAAATCCAAATTCCTGAGGCCTTCATTACCGCCTTTCAAACAAAATAGATTAATTTTGGTTCCAGAACATAATTTAGGAGCCTTTCAAGTATTCTATTTAGCTTTTCCTAACACCATACCATCGAGTAAACATGAAAAAGAACAACCAGAACATACCAGCAATCATCACTTGGAAAAAGGGCATAAAAAAAGCCTTGAATTTCTGCAAGGCTTGTGGTGATGAGTGGACTCGAACCACCGACTCACGGATTTTCAGTCCGATGCTCTACCAACTGAGCTACATCACCGTTGTAAAGTGATGCAAAGGTAGGCAAATGTTCTTTCCATGCAAACCTATTGACTAAAAATATTGAAAGAAAATTAAAGGTTTTATACTAATCAATTCACTATGAACATTTTACCTCAGGTAATATTTTTCCTGATTTTTATAGCGGCTGGCTATGTCCTTTTTAAGAGGATATCGTTTCTGAAAAGAAACATCATGCTGGGCAAGAAGGAAAGCCGGAATGACCAGGCATCGGAAAGATGGAAAACGATGTTACTGGTAGCATTTGGCCAAAAGAAGATGTTTAAAAGATGGCTGCCTGCCTTTCTTCACCTGCTGGTGTATGCAGGATTCATCATCATCAACCTGGAAGTCGCAGAATTCATCATTGATGGATTTACTGGACAGCACCGGATTTTTGCCCCCTTCTTGGGAGGCCTCTACACCTTCGCCATGAACGCCTTTGAATTTTTGGCGGTAGGCGTAATGCTTTCCTGTCTGATTTTCCTGATCAGAAGGAACATCACCAAAGTCCCCCGGTTGACCATGGCGGAACTTAAAGGTTGGCCCGCCCTGGACGCCAACCTGATCCTTATCATAGAGATTACTTTGATGGTAGCCATACTCAGCATGAATGCCACCGATCAGATTTTGGCCCAGAGAGGAAATGAGCACTACCTTCAGCTGGGAACCTTGTTCTTCAGCAGCATCATCCAGCCTTTATTTACAGGCTTAAGTGATACCTCACTGATCTTTATTGAGCGTTTTGCCTGGTGGTTCCATATTATCGGCATTTTGGGTTTTGCCATTTATGTCACTTATTCGAAACATTTGCACATCTTTCTGGCCTTCCCAAACACTTGGTACTCCAATCTTAAGCCCAAAGGGGAAATGGCCAATATGCCAGAAGTAACCAATGAGGTCAACATGATGCTGGGAATCCCTGTAGAGGGCGGCAATGAACCTCCTGCTGAAATAGGCCGTTTCGGCGCCAAGGATATCAATGACCTCAGCTGGGTCAATATCATGAACGCCTATTCCTGCACCGAATGTGGCCGATGTACTGCAGAATGCCCTGCCAATATCACCGGCAAGAAACTTTCCCCAAGGAAAATCATGATGGATGTCCGGGACCGCGCTGAGGAGGTCGGCACGAGCATGGATCAGGGAGGAAAAGGCCTTGAGGACGGCAAATCCCTACTCGGCGACTACATCACCAATGAGGAAATCAACGCTTGTACCAGCTGCAACGCCTGTGTAGAGGCTTGCCCGGTAAATATTGACCCTCTTTCCATCATCTTGCAGATGCGCCGCTATGTGGCCATGGAAGAAAGCGGCTCTCCCGCCCAATGGAACGCCATGTTCCAAAACATGGAAACCAGCTTCTCTCCCTGGAAATTTGCCCCTTCAGACCGGTTTAACTGGGCCGAAAGCGTAAAAGACGAAGAAATGAAATAATGGATGCACCGCATCCTTTTTGATCAACTGAAACCAAGCAACAAACATGTCCAATTATAAAGTACCTACCATGGCCGAAATGGCTGCTTCAGGAGAATCACCCGAAATTCTTTTTTGGGTAGGCTGTGCGGGGTCATTTGATGACCGCTATAAGGCCGTCACCCAGGCCTTCGTAAAAATCCTCAATAAGGTAGGCGTTAGTTTTGCCGTACTTGGCCCCGAAGAGGCCTGTACCGGAGATCCTGCCAGAAGAGCAGGCAACGAGTTCCTGTTTCAGATGCAGGCGGTGGCCAATATCCAGGTACTGAACGGCTATCAGGTCAAAAAAGTAGTGACCGCCTGCCCTCACTGCTTCAACACCATCAAGAACGAATATCCTGCACTGGGCGGAAACTATGAAGTCATCCACCACAGCCAGTTCCTACAATCCCTGATCAACGAGGGAAAGATCGTGATGAAAGGCGGCGGAGCATTCAAAGGCAAAAAGATCACTTTCCATGACTCCTGCTACCTGGGCAGGGCCAACAATGTATACGAGGCCCCCAGGCAAATCATCAAGGCATTGGATGTAGAGCTGGTAGAGATGAAGCGATGCCGCACCAAGGGACTCTGCTGTGGTGCTGGAGGAGCCCAGATGTTCAAAGAACCGGAAAACGGCAACAAAGACATCAATGTAGAACGTACGGAAGAAGCCCTCAAAACCGGTGCTTCAGCCATTGCAGTGGGATGCCCTTTCTGCCTCACCATGATGTCTGACGGGATCAAAAACAAGGAAAAAGAAAATGAGGTCAGTGTATTTGACCTGGCAGAATTGATTGCCAAAGATCAGGGACTTTCATAAACCCCTGATCTTCACTACCTTGGGAAAAACAAACTTTTAACACCATGGTTTATCTTTTTATACAAAACCTATCCGGGGCTCATGTCTTCATCATCTTCACCCTTGTATTTGGCCTGTTTGTCTGGGCAATCTTTGATATCCTCTCCTCCAAGTTTAAAAGTAAAAACGCCAAATTACTCTGGGCATTACTCGTCTTTTTGGCCCCTGTTTTTGGCCCCATCCTTTATCTGATCAGGAGAAAGCACGATAAGGTGTTGCCCTCATGAATTGGGTTATACCAAAAACTGGCCTTTGTAAGAATCATTCTTCCCCTTTTTATCGTTTTAGTTTAAAAGGGTTTTTATGCCCAAATGCTTAGTTTTACATTTCACAAAAGAATAAATACCAGAAACCATATGTACCAGCCCTTCGAAACAATGTCCGACTCCTCAAGGATATGGGTTTACCAGTCCAACAGAAAATTCACCCCAGAGGAAATCGACCTTATAGAGTCCCGGTTGACCGTATTCTGTGACGAGTGGAACACCCATGGCAGCCTCATGCCAACTTCCTTCGATATCAAATACGACCAGTTCATCGTTCTTTCTGTAGACGAGTCCAACTTAGGGGCCAGCGGCTGCTCTATCGACAGCTCAGTCAGGGTACTCAGGGAATTGGATGAAGTACTGAATGTCAACTTACTGGACCAAGGAAAAATCTCTTTCCTCAGCAAAGATGAAGTCACAACCAGCAGTCTGGGTGAAATCAAGGAATTTATCCAATCCGGTGAACTTACCGCCAACACGCAGGTCTTTAACCCGGTGATCCAGAAAAAAGAAGACCTGGAGAGCAACTGGCTTATTCCCGCCAGCAAAAGTTGGTTAAACCGATATTTTAATAACTAATTATTATAAAAGTTATATATTAGAGCATACACCATTTGATGATAGCTTGACTCCATGATGAAAAACTGTTTTCTGAGTTCCCTTTTTATCTTCCTGATTTTGATGGGCTGTACCAGTCTGCCTCAAAAAGGAAAAAGCCAGTTTGCTGCCGGAGAATACCAAATGGCCATCGGCACTTTTTCAAAGGTTCTCGCCAATGATCCCGAAGATAGCGATGCCAACTATTATGTCGGGGAAAGCTACCGACTTTCCAACAGAATAGAAAAGGCCTTGCCTTACTATGACAAACTGCTGGAAAAGGAAGGTTCTTTTGAGAACTACATGAAAAAGGCCAAAAGCCTTCATGGCCAAGGCGAATATGAAGCCGCGGCCGAAGCCTATAGACAGGCCAAGGAGCACACCAGCAGTGATTCCCTTTTAGCTTTGGCCGATAGAGGGGAAGCAAATCTTGCCAAGATTGAAAACATCACGGATTACTGGCCCTATCATGAACTGTACAACTATGAGCTGCTCAACACCTCCGGAATTGATTATGCTCCTATCGTCAGTGAAAATTTTCTTTATTTTACAAGTTCCAGAAGAGCCAGTGGGGTCTACCCCGCCACAGGACAAGGCTATACCAAGCTGTTCAGGGCCCGGGCAGACGGCATCAATGTAGATGTGCAAAATGTGCAGGCCCTTCCTGAATTCAGAAATGAAGAAGGCCTTAACCAAGGAGCCATTACGATCAGCCCTGACGGGAATACCATCATTTATGCCAGGGGCAACAGCCTCAGCAAAAAAGACCTTCCGGATGTAAACCTTTTCATTTCCTACTTTAGGGGAGGTGGCTTTACCGATCCCATTTGGATGCCTGTCAATGAAGAAGAAACCTACTGGAACTCCACCCCGGCCTTCAGTCCGGATGGCGAAGTGCTGTACTTCGCTTCCAATCGCCCAGGCGGATACGGGGGCACCGACCTTTACAAAGCCACTAAACTGGCCAATGGGGACTTTGGAAATGCCCAAAACCTCGGACCTCAAATCAATACCCCCGGCAATGAAATGTTTCCACGGCCGGTAGGCGAAAAGTTTTTCTTTGCTTCCGATGGACACCCGGGATTTGGTAAGCTCGACCTGTTTGTTGCTGAAAACAAAGACGGAAATACCACCATTACCAACCTGGGCAAAAACATCAATTCCATCAGTGATGACTTTGGCATTTTCTTTACCAATTTCCCCAAAGAGGGTTTTATTACCTCAAACAGGGAAGGCGGCATCGGCGACGATGATATTTACTATTTTAAGGACAACACCCCCATCCCCAAAGTGGTCAATGTATTCCTCAATGTACAAACCCTTCAAAAAACTCCTGAAGGTGAAGAAACAGTCTTACCGAGGACCAGGGTGGCACTTTATGACAGCACTAAGGAAGCGGTAGGCGGGGACTTTTCCAATCAAGAGGGAAGGCTCAGGTTCCAGCTACAGCCCAATGCTGAGTTCACCATGATTGCCTCTAAAAACGGCTATTTCACCAAAAGTATTACCTATAGCACCATTGGAAAAACCCCTCGACAGGAAGAACTTATCCAAGACGTCACCAATGTCGTATTGGACACCACCATTGTTTTGGACAAGCTCGAACTGGAAAAGGCCATTGTACTGGAAAACATTTACTATGACCTGGACAAGGCCAATATCCGGCCAGATGCTGCTTTGGAACTGGATAAACTGGTCAAGATCCTAGAGGACAATCCTGATATTAAAATTGAGCTGAGTTCCCATACCGACACCCGTGCGAGTGACGAATACAACCAGGATCTTTCCCAGCGAAGAGCTGAATCTGCGGTGAATTACATCATCAGTCAAGGCATTTCAAGAGACAGGTTGGTGGCCAAAGGTTATGGAGAATCACAACTGATTATCCCAAATGCCCAAACCGAAGAGGAACATCAGGTAAACCGTCGTACCGAATTTAAAGTGATCGAAATAGAAGAATAGCGGTTTGGGAAGCCGCCAATATGTGACTTAGCTGTCTCATAGCGGGGAAACATCTTATCACTGGAGGGAAGAAGTGATCTTGATGTTAATCTATTGCAACTATAGGAGAAATCCCTGCCTGCGAATGGCGGGTTTCTCCACTACCTGCGTAAAAGAGCGAACAACATGCTTACTTTAAGCCTTCCTTCAGCGTACTTTCAACCATATATTTTCCCAATCCCTCTTAAAATACTTAACTTTACGTCGAATATTAACCAAGTAAACTTTCCGATGGACGAAAGATATATGCAAAGGGGCGTTTCGGCCTCAAAGGAGGATGTGCACCAGGCCATTTCCAAACTGGACAAAGGCCTTTATCCCAAAGCATTTTGTAAGATTGTTGAAGACACGCTGGGAAATGACCCCAACTATTGCAATGTCATGCATGCGGACGGTGCCGGAACCAAATCATCCTTGGCCTACCTTTACTGGAAGGAAACCGGTGATTTGAATGTTTGGAAAGGCATTGCTCAGGACGCCATCATCATGAATACGGACGACCTGCTCTGCGTAGGGGCCATCAACAATATCCTGGTTTCTTCGACCATCGGAAGAAATAAAAACCTGATCCCCGGAGAAGTCATCTCCGCCATCATCAACGGTACAGAAGAAGTCCTGCAGATGCTCCGAGACAATGGCGTAAACGCAGTACTGACCGGCGGTGAAACTGCAGATGTGGGTGACTTGGTCAGGACGGTCATTGTGGACAGCACTGTTACCTGCCGTATGAGAAGGGACGAAGTCATCTCCAATGACAAGATCAAGGCAGGCGATGTGGTGGTCGGCCTGGCATCCTATGGCCAAGCGAAGTATGAAGACAGCTACAACGGAGGAATGGGCAGCAACGGCCTGACTTCCGCCCGTCATGATGTTTTCAACAAGGTCCTAAAAACCAAATATCCCGAAAGCTTTGACCCATCTGTACCTGAGGACTTGATCTATGCAGGCAAATACAACCTGACCGATCCTGCTCCAGGAGCTCCGGTCAATGTCGGCCAACTTGTTTTGTCTCCGACCAGAACATATGCTCCGATTATGGTCGAAGCCTTGAAATACCTTAGACCGCAGATTCACGGCTTGGTACATTGCAGCGGTGGGGCACAGACCAAAGTCCTGCATTTTGTAGACAATGTACATGTGATCAAAGACAATCTATTCGAAACTCCTCCATTGTTCAAAATCATTCAAGAAGAAAGCGGTACAGATTGGAAGGAAATGTACAAAGTCTTCAATATGGGCCACCGCATGGAAGTCTATTTGGAAGAAAAATATGCAGAAGAAATCATCGATATCGCTGAGCTATATGGAGTGGATGCCCAGATTATAGGTCGGGTAGAACCTCATGAAGGCAAAAAAGTAACCATCAATAGCGAGCACGGAACCTTTGAATACTGATTCTTTTCTGCCTAGATGACACGCAAAACATTTAAAATACTGGCCTGGATAACAGGCCTTTTACTTTTACTGGCCATTAGCCTGCTGACTACAGTAGACTGGTCAGCCCCAAATGAAAAAGCCTACTTTCAGGAAACCTTAAAAGTCCTGGATAAAATGGAGCCTCAATCCTCAACAGGGGACACCTGGCTGGTTGGCTGGTCAAAGACCAATGTTACCCCCGGGGAACCGGTTGACTTGGTCGGTTACAAGCCACGTGGAGCATATGAATTTGTTCTCGACAGCAGTTACGTCAAAGCCCTGGTCGTGGGGAACGGCAAGCAAAACATTGCTTATTTGAACTATGAACTGCTAATCGTCCATCCTTTTTTAGCAAAAAATATAGAAAAGGAAATCAATGCGGCCCATTTACCCATTGATCAAATCTATTTCACTGCTACCCATACCCACAGCGGCATGGGCGGCTATATACCCGGTATAATGGGCAAAATCGCTTTCGGCGGCTACGATCCATCTATCGTCCAAATGCTCGCCAAGAAATCAGTGTCAGGGATCCAACAGGCACTAGCTAGTCAAGACACTGCCAAGATCACCTATCAAAAGCACAATGCCCCTCAATTTGTTGCCAACCGTTTTATCAAAGACGGACCAACTGATCCATTTATCCGACAGCTGGTTTTCACAAAAAAAAATGGTCAAAAGGGCACTCTCTTCACTTATACAGCGCACGCCACCTGTCTGAACAGCCGCTATATGGGCCTCTCTGGGGATTACCCCTTTTATCTTTCTCAGGACATGCAGGATGATTATGAATTTTCCCTTTTTGCGGCAGGTACAGTAGGAAGCCACAGGCCCCTGGCTCCCGGAAGGGAACCTGAGGATATCAAGACTTACGCTTATAAAATCGACAGTTTGATGGAGCAAGGCCCCGTCTATATGGACTCCCTTAACCACCACACGATACAGCTCTCTTCGATTAAACCCCAACTACCGGAAGCAACCTATAGAATTTCTGACAACATCCGTTTACGGCCGTGGGTATTTAATTCCCTGTTCGGAGACACCAACGGGCATTTTGATGTGGCGCAAATAGGCAATACCCTTATGGTCTCCTCTAGCGGGGAAATATCAGGAATGTTTTATGAAGAATGGGAAAAACAGGCCTCCCAAAAAGGGCTGAACCTCATCATCACTTCTTTTAATGGCGGATATATGGGCTACATTATTCCGGACCAATACTATCACGAAAGCTACTTTGAAGCCAGGGACATGAACTGGTTCGGCCCCTACAGCGGCTCTTATTTTGATACCATCATCACTAGGATCATTTCTTCGGCGGAACAATAAAAGCGGACTCTTGGCTTTCTTTAAGCCTTTTGACCGGCATTCTGGAAGAATAGTTTTCAGGAAGCTGCACGATGCCCAAAGTCCCCTTATGATCTTTGGGAAGGCTTAAAACAGGCATGTTTGGATCTGTGTACGCCATTTCTCCTTGGATGCCCCTCCATTCCTGCCAATTTTTAGACATCAAAAAAGCCTTGGCCCCAACTGTATCCAGGGAATTCTCCAAACTGTCAAGCTGGAGTGGCTTAAAATCAAAAATTTCGGAAAAAGAGCGCTTCACTTCGCTGCTATCATTGGATTGGGCAAAAAGTTCACCTGAAGTGAATAAGAACCCTGCAAAAACTATAACCAGAGGAGTTTTCATATCGTCAAAGAAGGTTTATCGGCTTAAGATCAATAAATTAATCCTATTTAACAAAGGTTCCAAAGCATGAAACGTTAAAATGAGTTAAGCCTTTCTCCCAATTATTTTTTCTGAAAGACCTCGGCTTTGATCCAACCTCGCTTGAAGTGTTGCTCCTTCTTTTTTAGCCAATTAAACCTACTAAAAAACCTGCCATAATCGGGCAAATCTTTTCGGGGATGCCTCGTCACCATCCTAAAAAAAGAAATCATCAGAAACTGCAGCCACCTTCTTTCCGGCAGATCAAAAAAATCCACCAAAAGCCATTTGCTATGGGCATGGCTTCGTCGCTCCATCTCTTTGAAAAGACCATTGATTTGCGGATCAGACAGGACGTCCAAAAAATATTGTGTGACCACCACGTCAAACACCACCTCGGGCAACTTACTGAATTCGGTCTGGTGCAAAAACACCAAATTTCCACACTTCTCTATCCTCTTTTGCTTTTTGGCCCTCTCCAACATCTTTTCTGATGCCTCCACAAAAAACACCTTTCCCGTCACTCCTGCCTTTTCCGATATCACGGGAAGATTCACCCCGGAACCACCTCCAATATACAAAACCGTACTACCGGGAAGGATTTCATTCAAAAAAGCCCCTTTGCTTTTTTGGTAGCTTTTCCCCAATACGGCCAATGCCATACGGTCATAAAAAGCCGCTACCCTGTCATAAAGGTTTTTCTCCATTTTGTAAAGATAGAAGTTTCACTCCGCTCTCAGCCTTCCTTTAAAAAACCCAAAGCCATTTCTTCAGCTTTTTTTGTAACTTATCTGTTGACTTTTACAAACCCAAAAACTATGAAGAATTTATTGCAGTCTTTCTCGGCCATCAAAACACTTTTAAAGAACATAGACTTTGCGAAGCTCAACAAACTTGCCCAAAAGGTAGACCTGAATGAGATGGTAGGGCTGGTTTCAGAAATGAGCGAGGCTGATCTGGCTAAAATGCTCAAGGTGATGAAGGGAGGAAAAAAGCCCAAAAAAATCCCACAGATCAACGGTGACTTTTATTCGCTGGAAAAAACACTCTCTACAGAAGAACAGAAAATTTTGGCCGATGTACGGGGCTTTATGGAAAAAGAAATCCGCCCCATAGCCAATGAATACTGGAACAAAGGCCATTTCCCCATGCACATCATCCCCAAGATGGCCGAACTGAATATTGCAGGACTGACCTACAAAGGCTACGGGTGTCCGGGCAGGTCAGCACTGCTGGAAGGATTTATCGCTATGGAAATGGCCCGTGTGGACACTTCTATTTCTACTTTCTTCGGGGTTCAATCGGGCTTGGCCATGGGCTCAATTTATGTTTGTGGCTCTGAAGAACAAAAACAGGAATGGCTCCCAAAAATGCAAAAGATGCAGGTTATCGGAGCCTTTGGGCTTACTGAGCCGGCCGTTGGCAGTGGCGTAGCCGGAGGGCTCACCACTACCTGTAAGCGGGACGGGGATGAATGGATCATCAATGGACAGAAAAAATGGATCGGAAACGCCACTTTCTCGGACATCACCGTCATCTGGGCCAGGGATCTGGACGACGGGCAGGTCAAAGGATTTATTGTCCGCAAAGGAACCGCCGGTTTTCAGGCTGAAAAAATCAAAAACAAAATGGCCCTTAGGACCGTACAAAATGCCCTGATCACCCTTAAAGATTGTCGCGTCTCCGAGAGCGACAGGTTACAACATGCCAATTCCTTCAAAGACACCTCAGAAATCCTTCGACTCACCAGGGCTGGAGTAGCCTGGCAGGCGGTTGGTTGTGGCAGGGGAGCTTATGAAGCCGCTCTTAGATACACCAACGAACGTTTGCAGTTTGGCCGTCCCATTGCCAGCTTTCAGTTGGTCCAGGATCTTTTGGTCACCATGCTTGGCGACCTCACCGCCATGCAGACAATGGTCTATCGCCTTTCTATGATGCAGGATGCTGGAGAGCTGAAAGATGAGCACGCCTCACTCGCCAAGGTTTTCTGTACCTTACGCATGCGCACCATTGTGGATCATTCCCGGGAGCTTTTTGGCGGAAACGGGATATTGCTGGAATACGATATTGCGCGGTTTGTTGCGGACGCAGAAGCCATCTATTCCTATGAGGGAACCAAGGAAATAAACTCCCTTATTGTGGGGAGGGCCATCACAGGCCACAGTGCCTTTATCTGAAAGGCTTACAGTAACAGCAAAACAAAAGGCAAAATATAGGAGGCATCTATCTGCCTTCTCACTGCCTCCTTGCTCTTATTTGGCTTTACAAAGGCCAGCGCATGGACCAAAAACATGATCAGCAGGATCACTATATAGATATAGTATAAGGAGCCCAAAACAAAAAATAAGCTAAGAATATAAAACAGCGCCATAACAAGAATAGCTGAGAGCAAATTATGGGTCGTTTGCGCCCCAAAAGTATTCACGATAGAATTCATCCGGTCCCGTTGATCACTGTCTTTGTCCATATAAGCCAGCAACAGCAGGTTAAACCAGGCCATTATAAAATAACCTAAAGCAAAGAACCAAAACACTCGGGGCAAGCCGCCATCCACAAAACGGATCAGGGGCACCAAGGTAATCCCTGCAGTATAAAACATTGCGGTGGTCAATTCCTTTAGAAAGGTCAGCCGCTTTCCGAAAAACTTCAGCATCATGATATTTCCTACAATCATGGTGCTCAACAACAGCCCAAAAGAAAGCAGGCGTGAAAACTTAATGAAGTTAAAAGCCAAATAGAAACCGGTAATCCCTACCAAGAACAACCAAATCAATAATTTATTAAAATGTACCTGGTGAAAAAGATGCCTGCCAGAACTTGCCCTCCCCTCGATATTTCTGGCATCCATCAGATGATCAAAGGTATATATCCCCCATACCGCCAGGCTCATCAACACATAAACCACTGGGGTAAAGCTGAGCATTAGCAAATGCTGGAAAAAAAACAACCCGGCACATGCCCCCAGAACCACATCCAGAGACAGCCACTGAAAATAATTATAATATTTATCTAACTTTTGGACCAACACAAAAGTAAATATACAATCCCCAAAATACTTTTGGAATTTTATAGTAGATTTAGAACCCAAATTTCAGTTTACCCATTACAAACCATCAACATGAAAAAAATTCTGTTATCCCTTCTCTTAGTGCTGTCCATTTACGGCTTTTCTACAGCACAATCAAAAACAAAGGTTGCCTGTGTCGGCAACAGCATCACCCAAGGCCCTGGCCGGGAACATCCGGATAGCTGGCCATTGCTGATGCAAAGCATTTTGGGAGAAGAATATCTGGTCAAAAACTTTGGTGTGAGTGGAAGAACCCTGCTAAAAAAGGGAGACCACCCCTACTGGAATGAACCACAATTCCAGCAAGTCCAGGAATTCGACGCGGACATCATTGTGATCAAATTAGGCACCAACGACTCCAAACCTCAAAACTGGAAATATGGAAACGAATTTGTGGCAGATTATATTGACATGATCAACACATTCAAGGCCAGCATGCCCGATAATGGAGAAATTTATGTCTGTATTCCCGTTCCCGTCTTCAAAGATAATTTTGGCATTACCGAAAGTGTGATGGTAGATGAGATGAAGCCGATGCTGAAGGAAATCATCAAAAAGACAAAGGTCAAGAAGATCAACCTTTACAAGCCATTAAAAAAGTCCGGCGACCTATTTGCCGATGGAGTCCATCCCAACAAAGCCGGCAACCAAATTATGGCAGAGGTCGTCGCTAAAAAAATCAGGTAAAACAAAAAGCCCCATTTTCACGGGGCTTTTTCATATGTTTAATTCATGCCATGACTTATAGACATGGCATGGATATGAAGGGGATGATCAGTGAGCGACTTCCTCTTCCTGCTCATATTCTTCAGTAGGAATGCAGCTACACACCAAGTTCCTGTCCCCGTAAGCTGAATCAATTCTTCTTACTGTAGGCCAGAACTTACTGTTTCGTACATAATCCAGCGGATAAACTGCTTTTTCTCTTGAATAAGGGAGGTTCCAAGCATCGCTCATTACCATTTTAGCCGTATGAGGTGCATTTTTCAGCACATTGTTTTCAGCATCGGCCTTTCCTTCTTCGATTTCCCTGATTTCCTCCCGGATAGAGATCAATGCATCACAGAACCTGTCCAGCTCCGCTTTGGTTTCTGACTCCGTTGGCTCAATCATCAGTGTCCCTGCCACTGGGAAAGACACGGTAGGGGAATGAAATCCATAATCAATCAATCGCTTGGCGATATCCTCCACTTCAATGCCCACGTTTTTGAACTCCCTAAAATCAACAATCATTTCGTGGGCAGCTCGGCCTTGGGAACCGGTGTAAAGAATTGGGAAGTATTCGCTTAATCTCTCCTTGATATAGTTTGCATTAAGAATTGCCGTTTGCGTAGCATGCTTCAAACCATCTCTTCCCATCATAGCAATATAGGCATAGGAAATAGGCAAGATACTGGCACTGCCAAACGGAGCGGCAGAAATAGCGGTAATAGGCTGCTGTCCACCTGTCTTCACCAGAGGGTTGCTTGGCAAGAAAGGAGCCAAATGCTTGGCTACACAGATCGGCCCCATACCAGGTCCACCACCACCATGTGGGATACAGAAAGTCTTATGAAGATTAAGGTGGCAAACATCCGCCCCAATATCCCCCGGGCTCGTCAGACCTACCTGGGCATTCATATTGGCACCGTCCATATAAACCTGTCCTCCATTCTCATGCACGATCTGGCACATCTCACGGATGGCCTCTTCAAACACGCCATGGGTAGAAGGGTAAGTTACCAAGAAGGAAGAAAGGTTCTCCTTATGCTTTTCGGCTTTCTCTTTCAAATCTCCCAGGTCTATATTCCCTTTTTCATCACACTTTACAATGACCACCTTCATGCCTGCCATCACCGCCGAAGCAGGATTGGTACCGTGCGCCGATGAGGGAATCAAGGCAATATTTCTGTGGCTTTCCCCTCTGCTTTCGTGATAGGCCCTGATCACCATCAATCCCGCAAATTCTCCCTGGGCCCCAGAGTTTGGTTGTAAGGAGGTTTCTGCAAAACCGGTAATTTCGGAAAGCCAGTTTCTAAGGTCTTGGAAAAGATCATAATATCCCGCTGCCTGATCCTGTGGCACATAAGGGTGCAACTGTCCGAATTCCGGCCAGGTAACCGGGATCATTTCTGCGGTAGCATTCAACTTCATGGTACATGAACCCAAAGATATCATGGAATGTACCAAGGAAAGGTCCCTGTTCTCCAAACGCTTGATATACCGGAGCATTTCGTGTTCAGAATGGAAGGCATTAAAAATCATATGATCCATATAGCCTGAAGTCCTCTCCAAGCCTTCTGAAACCTCGAAGGAAAGATCATCTGCCAATGGCTTCAAATCCACGATGTCCGCGCTGAAATGGGTGGTTCTGGCAAACACCTCTATGATGTTTTTAACGTCCTCTATTGTTTTTCCTTCATCAAAAGACAGGTAAACATAACCCGGCTCGTAACGGAAATTCATTTCATGGGAAAGTGCAAACGCCTTTACCTGAGACTGCTGCACGTCCCCCACTTTTATCTTAATGGTATCGAAATAATCCTTGTTTTCCTGAGTGAAACCCAGTTTTTCCAAACCTTGTGCCGTCAACTTGGCCAAACCATGGATTTTGGCGGCAATGTCCTTTAAGCCTTTCGGCCCGTGGTATACGCCATACATTCCGGCCATTACGGCCAAAAGCACCTGGGCGGTACAGATATTGGAAGTGGCCCTCTCCCTTTTGATATGTTGCTCCCTTGTCTGCAAGGCCATTCTGTAGGCCTTATTCCCGTCACGGTCTACAGAGATCCCGATGATCCTACCAGGCACCTGTCGTTTAAAGGATTCCCGGGTGGCAAAATAGGCCGCATGTGGCCCGCCAAAACCCATGGGAACCCCGAAACGCTGGGTGGTACCGACCACCACATCGGCGCCCATTTCACCGGGAGGGGTCAACAAGGTCAGGGACAATAAGTCCGCTGCAAAGGCTGTATATACTTTGTTTTCTTTGGCAGTGTCCACCAAAGCCTTATAATTAATGGCTTCCCCATCCGCGTTGGGGTATTGTAGCATCACACCGAACAGCTCAGGATCGGTCAGGTTCAGCTCACTGAGCGGACCTTCTACCAATTCCACGTCTACCGGTAGTGCACGTGTTTTGATAAGTTCCTTGGTCTGGACAAATACTTTTTCGTCTACAAAAAACTTCATCGCTTTTTTCTTCTCCTTAGGCCGGGTAGCAAAAAGCATGTTCATGGCTTCGGCCGCAGCGGTCCCCTCATCCAGCAAAGATGCATTGGCCAGGTCCATACCCGTCAGGTCCATGACCATCGTCTGGAAGTTGACCAGTGCCTCTAATCTCCCTTGGGCAATCTCTGCCTGATAAGGAGTGTACGCCGTGTACCAGCCTGGATTCTCCATCACATTTCTTAAAATCACCCCAGGAGTGATCGTATCATAATAGCCTAATCCAATAAATGATTTATAGATTTTGTTCTGGGAAGCCATTTTTCTGAAATCTTTCAGAAAGGCAGCTTCAGACTTCGCCACCGGCAGATTCAGGGGCTTTTCCAGCTGAATCGCTTTAGGTATGGTTTGGTCTATCAACTCTTCCAAAGATGAAACACCTATCTTACCAAGCATCTCATTTAAGTCCTTAGAGGAGGGACCATTATGACGATCTTCAAATTTTACGGAGGGGGTTAAATCAATTTTCATAATCAGATTAATGCGTATTATACTTGGGTAATATTCACAGTTTAGTACAGAGGTGCAAAGGTATAAATTCTTGACAGATAATGATTTTCTTTTCCAAGATTTCTAACGTAGAATCCCTCATATTGATGTATGGTTTCGAACTTTTACAAAATATTGTCTAGATTTATGGCCATTACTTCTAAATAACTCAAATATACAGCATGAAGAGAAATTATATAGTAGCGTCAGCTTTGGGCTTACTGCTTTCTTGGCAAGCTACTGCGCAGCAAAGTTCCCTTGGAGAAAAATACGCCTCCACCATTAAGGTAAACGACTTAAGAGAATATTTGACCTATCTGGCCTCAGATGAATTAGAAGGCAGAGATACCGGAAAAAAAGGACAAAAACTAGCCGCCCAATACCTGGCGGATTTTTATAAGAAAAATGGTCTCGAAGGCCCGGTGGACGGCAGCTATATGCAGCCTTTTTCACTGGCAAGCATCACTTGGGGAGACATCGAACTTAAGATCGGAAAGCAAAACCTCCAAAACAATGAGGACTTTGTCTTTATCGGGGATGGCAATACCAAAAGGACAAGAACCGAGCTGGTATTTTTGGGATTGGCCAATGAAGAGAACCTTTCAAAAGTAGATATTGAGGGTAAGTTTGTAGGACTCTGGGCCATCGGTCAACGCGCCAATGAACTTATGGACAAAATCTGGGAAGCCGGAGCCAAAGGAATCATCGTGGTGACCATGGAAGGCCAGGCCAACTTTGACCGTCTTGCCAACCGCTATAAAACCCTCAGCGGAACAGGCCGTTTGGGCTTTGAAAAAACTACCGAGCAAAAGCCTGTTTTCTTGGTAAGCTCAGAAAAAATGGCCGAATTGTTCGGCAAATCTGTGGAAGAGCTAAAAGAAGCTGCCAAAAATAATCCCGAAAGCATCCCGTCCCAAAAAGCCCGATTCAAAATCGAAAAGAATAAAGAAATGGTCGGCACAGAAAACGTGATGGGCTACCTGGAAGGAACCGACAAAAAAGAGGAAGTCCTGGTAATTTCCTCCCACTATGACCATGTGGGCATCAACAGCAAAGGGGAAATCAACAATGGAGCTGATGATGATGGCTCCGGCACCGTTTCTGTCATGGAGATTGCCCAGGCCTTTGCCGCCGCGGCCAAGGAGGGTCACCGCCCAAGAAGATCGGTACTGTTCTTGAATGTAACCGGTGAAGAAAAGGGACTTTTGGGCTCTGAATATTATACCGACAACCCTATTTTCCCGCTGAAAAACACCGTAAACAACCTGAACATTGACATGGTTGGTAGAATAGGTTACGAATACCAGGACAAAGAAAACCAGGACTATGTCTATGTTATCGGATCGGAAATGCTTTCCTCCCAGCTCAAAACCATCATTGAGTACAATAACATCACCCATACTGATTTGATCCTGGACTATAAATACGATGCGCCAGATGATCCTAACAGGTTTTATTACCGTTCTGACCACTACAATTTTGCCAAGCATAATATCCCGGTAGCCTTCTTCTTCAATGGAGTACACGATGATTATCATCAGCCATCAGACACCGTTGATAAGATTAAATTCGAATTGATGGAAAAAAGGGCAAAACTGATTTTCCACACGGCCTGGGACCTGGCCAACAGGGAACACAGAACCCCTGTGGACGGCAGCAACGATCGAGGTGATCGATAATAGCATGGAAAGAAAGTAGAAAGCTTAAAGGCCTAATTTCAAAAGTAAAAAACCGCAGCAAAGAAAATGCTGCGGTTTTTTATATTAAACATGATTTACTTCAGATATAAACCCTACACGGATTTTTCCAAGTATTCATGTCCTGTAAGGGAGTCAGAGACTCAACGTTAGCCAGCACAAGGTCTACCCACATTTTTCTTTCTTCTTGGCTCTTTTCTCTATCTAGATACTTGACACCTACTACTCGATGCTCCCTTACCGTTTACCTCCTTTTTTCTTCATTTGGTTTCTATTCTTCTTGGCTTTGCTGTTCTTATTGCCCCTGGGCTTTTTCTTGTCCGGATTATAGTGGGGATTTGGGGTTTTTCTGGCTTTCTTTTCATGAAAAGCCCCTTTGAAGTCAGGATCCTCCTTCTTTTTCTGACCATCTATTTCACGGGCATAAGCCTGTTTTTCTGCAAAAGGAGTATCTGTCACTTTCACTTCTTCAGGAATAGGGTTTTCCTGAACCTCCATCCGGATGATCTCCTCTATCCTATTGAAATGGTATTCTTCCGCCGGATTGATAAAGGTAAATGCTTCCCCCTCGTTTTCTGCCCTGCCGGTTCTTCCCACACGGTGAACATAATCCTCATAAATCAGCGGCACATCAAAGTTGACCACATGGCTGACCATACTGATATCCAGTCCTCTGGAGGCCACGTCGGTAGCCACCAAGATCCGCACCTCCCCTGATTTGAAATCCTCCACGGAATTGATCCGCGTGTTTTGGCCTTTATTGGCATGAATCACCCGGATTTCCCCGTGCTTCCTTCTTTCCAGGTATTGGTAAACCGCCTCGGCGTTTTTTCTTGATTTGGTAAAGACGATCACCCGCTTGATGGCCTCATCCTTGAGCAGATGATCCAGCAGGTTGATTTTGGTCTTGATATTGGGAACAAAATACTTGGACTGGGCCACCGTATCAGCAGTAGTGGCCTGAAGCGCTATTTCTATCCTCTCGGGAAATTCCAGAAATTCGTGGGAAATTCGTTCTACTCTTTCAGAGAAAGTGGCAGAAAACAGCATATTCTGCCTTTTGACAGGAATGACTTCCAGTATGGAACGGATCTGCGGCATAAAACCCATATCCATCATTTTATCCGCCTCATCCATCACCATGGTTTTGATATTCCGCACAAAAAGCTCTCCCTTGCTGTAAATATCCATCAATCGGCCCGGCGTGGCCACCACGATATCCACTCCTTCCTGGAGTTTTTCAATCTGCGCTGTCGGACCAATGCCCCCATAAAGACACACGTACCTCAGATCCGTGTACTTGCCCAGTTCAATGATGGCTTTTTCGATCTGCATGACCAACTCCCGTGTAGGGGCGAGCACCAAGGCCCTTGGATGCATTCCCTGGGCATATTTGGTCTTCATCAAAAGCGGCAAAACATAAGCCGCGGTTTTCCCCGTCCCGGTTTGGGCAATGCCCAATATGTCACTTCCTGCCAAAGCCAAGGGAATGGCCTTCTCCTGAATCGGAGTCGGCTTGCTATATCCCGCCTCTTTGATGGCTTCCAAAAGCTGTTTGTTTAATTTAAAATTTTCAAAAGACTGCGGGCTATCAGACATGATTTATTAATTTTAGCTTCAAATTCAATCTAGGACACTCCTAACTAATACCAATCAAACACAGCTATGACGAAGCGTATATTGATCACAGATGCAAATATAGTAAATGAGGGCAAGATTATCCGGGGAGACGTTTACCTGAAAGAAGGACTTATTTTTTCCGTCGGTGGAAACTTGAAGGATTTTGAGGCGGATATTACCATTGATGCAAAGGGCAAATATTTACTTCCCGGGCTAATTGACGATCAGGTACACTTCCGTGAACCTGGACTTACCCACAAAGCTGAGATCTATACCGAGGCCAAAGCTGCCGTGGCGGGAGGCATTACTTCCTTTATGGAAATGCCCAATACTGTGCCCCAGTCCACTACTTTGGAGCTTTTGGAAGAAAAATACCAAATCGCTTCCGAAAAGTCCCTCGCCAACTATTCCTTTTACTTGGGCGCCACCAACGACAACATCGACGAACTTCTGAAAGCCGACCCCAACAACATCTGTGGGATCAAGGTTTTCCAGGGCTCCTCCACTGGAAACATGCTGGTGGACAACCAAGAAACCTTGGAAAATATTTTTAAAAAGTGCAAAATGCTCATTGCCACGCACAGTGAAAATGATGACATCATCAAAGCCAACCTTACCAAATACCAAGAAGAATACGGAGAAGACATACCGGTAAAGTTCCACCCCAAGATCCGCTCCGCCGAAGCCTGCTATGACGCCTCCAAAAGGGTGGTAGACCTGGCAAGAAAGCATGGCACCAAGCTTCACATCCTCCATATCAGCACGGGCAAAGAAGTGACCCTGTTTGACAATTCCCTTCCCCTGGAAGAGAAAAGGATCACTGCCGAGGCCTGTGTTCACCACCTTTGGTTTTCAGAAGAGGATTATGATGAAAAGGGAACCCTTATCAAATGGAATCCTGCCGTCAAAACAGCCACCGACCGGGATGAAATCCTGGCGGGGGTACTGGACGACCATATTGACGTAATCGCTACGGACCACGCACCTCATACCTTAGAAGAAAAGGACAATGTATACACCAAGGCCCCTTCGGGAGGCCCTTTGGTACAACACAACCTGGTAGCGCTCTTGGAGATGTACCATCAGAACAAAATCAGCCTGGAGCAAATCGTACAGAAGACCAGCCACAATGTTGCCATCCTTTTTGAAATCGAAAAAAGAGGCTATATCAGGCCGGGCTACCATGCAGACCTGGTCTTGGTGGACCTGGACTCCCCATGGGAAGTAACGAGAGAAAACGTTCTTTCCAAGTGCGGGTGGTCCCCCTTTGAAGGGCAGACTTTCCAGTCAAAAGTCACGCACACAATTGTTTCCGGACACTTGGCGTACGAAAACGACACATTCCATGAGGAACAAAAAGGACAACGCTTAAAATTTTCTAGAAAATAATCCCTTCAGGCTATTGTTTAGAAAAAAACAGTGTATTACCTTTGCAATCCAATCAGGAAGAAGACCTGATAAAGACATATAAAATGGTGGTTGTAGCTCAGCTGGTTAGAGCGCTGGTTTGTGGCACCAGAGGTCGTCGGTTCGAACCCGATCTTCCACCCGAAACCCCTCATTCTTGAGGGGTTTTTGCTTTTTAGACCTGACAAAAGGAACTATTATGGCATGTATTTTGTCAGACACATTAAATAATCAAAAATTGCACAGTAATGTTTACATTATTTAAACCAGCCCCTACCTTTCCAAAGGTTAAAACCGTCAATCTGAAGCACATTCAGATGTATATGGCAAAATTCGAGGAGTCTCTCAAGAATTTTGATGAAGTCCAAAAAGAGAATATTAACACAATGATAAGATAATTCAAAAAAGGTCATGAAATCATGACCTTTATTTTTTGCCCTATTATTTTTCTTTTAAGAGTATTGGAGTATTTTTATTGTGACACTGAAACCACAAAACAAAACTTCATGAGCTACATCCATTTCGACAAGACGGAATTGATTAACCTTAATTATTCCCTCGAAAAAGAGACTATCCGATCAAACCGCTCAGGATGCTACACGAGTACAACTATCATTGGATGTAACACGAGAAAGTATCATGGCTTACTGGTCGCTCCGCAACCACAAATCGACTCCCAGCTTCATGTGCTGCTATCAACAGTGCACGAAACTGTCATTCAGAGAGGCGCCAGCTTTAACCTTGGCATCGCCAAGTACCCCGGCAACTATTCCCCCAGAGGCCACAAGTACCTGGAGGACTATAGTTCAGAGCCCATCCCCAACCTTATGTATAGGGTAGGTGGTGTGGTTTTGCAAAAAGAGATCATTCTGGACACCACCGTGGACCGCATGATGATCAAATACACCCTGCTGGATGCCCACTCCCCTACAAAACTGAGGATAAGTCCTTTTTTAGCCTTCCGCGGCTACCATTCATTGTCAAAAGCCAACACCTTTGTGAACAAAAAATTCTTGAAGGTCCCCAACGGTGTTCAATTCAAACTTTACGAAGCTTATTCCCCCCTCTCCCTTCAACTTTCCAAAGAGAATGAATTCGTGGCCGTTCCCGACTGGTACTATGGCATTGAGTACATCAGGGAAAAAGAACGGGGCTATGACTATCAGGAAGATTTATATGTTCCGGGATTTTTTGAATTTGATATTGAAAAAGGAGAATCCGTTATTTTTTCAGCAGGCCTGAAGGAAGCTGACCCCAACCTCCTGAGAGACGCCTTTGACGGAGAACTCAAAAGAAGGATTCCCAGAGACAATTTTGAAAACTGCCTGAAGAACTCTGCGGGACAGTTTATCTACCGCCGAGGAGAAGAGGCCAGAGTCATCGCCGGATACCCATGGTTTGGATGGTGGGGCAGGGACACATTTATTGCCTTGCCTGGGCTTACCCTTACCCTCGGACAAACGCAGGCCTTTTTGGACGTCATGAAAACCATGTCCAAAGACATCAAAGGACCATTGTTCCCCAATGTGGGCAGCGGCGTGGAAGCCAACATGAATTCCCTGGATGCCCCCTTATGGTATTTCTGGGCCTGGCAACAATACGAAAAATATACGGGAGACCGTCAAACCATTATAGACAACTACCTTCCTATACTCAAAGGAATAATTGAGGGCCTGGCAGAAGGCACCGCTTTTAACATACAAGTCCAAGAAGACGGACTGCTTTTTGGCGGGGAAAAAGGAATCGCCCTTACCTGGATGGATGCTGTTACCTCCGACGGCCCGGTCACCCCAAGAATGGGCTGCCCTGTAGAGATCAATGCCCTTTGGTACAACGCCCTGTGCTACTACCATGAGCTAAGCGGGGAAGATTTCGCCCAGGAACTGGCAGAAAAAGTCAAACTGGCTTTTGTCAAAGAATTTTGGGACAAGAAAAAAGGCTATTTGGCCGACGTGGTCAACAATGGCTCCAAAGACTGGTCAGTAAGGCCCAACATGGTTTTTGCCACCTCGTTACCCTTTAGCCCTTTAAGCGACACCAAAAAGGCTAAAGTACTGGAGGTAATCAAAGTAAGCTTACTAACTACACGCGGATTAAG
This sequence comes from Echinicola sediminis, assembly GCF_054777495.1. Classification (NCBI taxonomy): domain Bacteria; kingdom Pseudomonadati; phylum Bacteroidota; class Cytophagia; order Cytophagales; family Cyclobacteriaceae; genus Echinicola; species Echinicola sediminis. Next base: position 145,729 of record NZ_BAAHAP010000001.1, read on the forward strand.
AACTTTGGCCCCGGATGATCCTTCCTATAAAGGGTACTATCAGGGCAATCAATATCAAAGAGACATTGCCTATCACCAAGGTACCGTCTGGCCTTGGCTCTTGGGCCATTTTGTCGAAGGCTACCTAAAAATACACGGTAAGGCCGGAAAGAACATGGTCCAAAAACTCATCGAAGGTTTTGATGACACCATGTCCCAATATGGGGTCGGAACCATTGCCGAGATATACGACGGTGACCCGCCTCACCGCCCCAAAGGGGCCATCTCCCAAGCCTGGAGCGTGGGAGAACTACTTAGAATGATGCGTATAGTTAGTGAATATTAAAACCAGATTTTTTATGAAAGTATTAATGTTTGGATGGGAATTTCCACCGCATATCTCCGGTGGATTGGGAACGGCCTGTTATGGGCTCTTGAAAGGAATGTCACATTTTGATCATGAAATCATTTTTGTGGTCCCAAAACTCTGGGGGGACGAGGACCCACTGGCTGACTTTGTCAGTGCAAGTGACGTAGAAATAGATTATAGGGAAAAACGCTTCAAAGAGATCTGGAAAAACCTCACCTACCTGGAAGTAAGTAGTTTCCTCATCCCCTATCTGGGACCCGAGGAATACGAACGTTTCACTGACAAAGCGCTTCATGACCGTACCGACGTGGATGAAAGCATCTTTTCCAACCGGTTTTCATTTAGCGGAAAATACGGCAAGGACCTGATCATGGAAGTCTCCAGATACGCACTGGTCGCTGGTCAAATTGCCAAAAACAAAGAACACGACATCATACACGCACACGACTGGCTGTCCTTCCCTGCTGGAATTGCCGCAAAGCAAATCAGCGGAAAACCACTGGTAGTGCACGTGCATGCCACCGAATTTGACCGCTCAGGAGAAAATGTCAACCAGCGGGTTTATGAAATAGAAAAATCCGGAATGGAGGCGGCCGATAAAATCATCGCCGTAAGCCATCTGACCAAACGCACCATTGTCACCAAATATGGAATCCCCGAAAGCAAGGTTTCGGTCATCCATAATGCCGTGCTGGACGTTAGCATCATCAAAAGCAATGCGCAAAAAAAGGTTCCGGAAAAAATTGTCACTTTCCTTGGCAGGATTACCTTCCAAAAAGGCCCGGAATACTTTATTGAAGCCGCCAACAAAGTACTCAAGAAAGACAATAATGTGCGGTTTGTGATGGCCGGATCCGGAGATTTACTTAATCGTATGATCGATCGGGTTGCCGAACTCCGAATCGCCACCAAGTTTCACTTTACCGGATTCCTCAAAGGAAAAGACGTCGACCAGATGTTTGCCATCAGCGATGTCTACGTCATGCCTTCCGTATCGGAACCTTTTGGCATTTCACCACTGGAGGCCGTAAGACACGACACCCCTGTGATCATCTCAAAGCAATCCGGGGTAGCCGAAGTACTGACCAATGCCATCAAAATAGATTTTTGGGATATCGACGCCATGGCCGACTCCATATTTGCACTGTTGCACTATCAGGGCATCTCCAATATGTTCAGAAGTTGTGGCACCGAAGAACTCAAAAAAATGAAATGGGAACACGTAGCTGAAAAAATCTTCGCCCTATATGATCAAACCTTAACCGTAACTAGTCCATGAGAACCATCTGTTTTTATTTCCAAGTACACCAACCGTACAGACTGAAACCCTACCGTTTCTTTGACATTGGCGAAGACCATTATTATTGGGATGATTTTGCCAATAAAACCATCATGAGAAAAGTAGCCGAAAAATGCTACCTTCCCATGAACCATCTTTTGCTGGAGCTTATCCATAAATACGAAGGAAAATTCAAAGTAAGCTTTTCCCTTTCAGGTACTTTTATGGACCAAATGGAAGAATTCGCCCCGGACGTTTTGGAAAGTTTCCAAAAACTTGTGGATACTGGCCATGCCGAACTCCTAAACGAAACCTATGCGCATGCCCTAGCTGCCCTGAAAAGCAAAGAGGAATTCCATGATATGGTGCGCAAGCAACAGGAAAAAATCAAACGCCTTTTTAACGGCTACACGCCCAAAGTATTCAGGAACACCGAGTTGATCTACTCTGACCAAATTGGTGAAATGGTAGCAGAACTAGGATATAAAGCCATCCTTACTGAAGGAGCCAAACACATCTTGGGGTGGAAAAGCCCTAACTACGTGTACTGTAATGCCATCGAGCCCAAATTAAAGGTCTTGCTGAAAAACTTCCGTTTGAGTGATGATATTGCCTTCCGATTTGGAGAAAAAGCCTGGGCCGACTGGCCGTTGACCACGGACAAATTCGTCAACTGGATCAACCAGATCCCTCAAGAGGAGGAAGTCATCAACCTGTTTATGGATTACGAGACCTTTGGCGAGCACCAATGGGCCGAAAGCGGTATTTTTGAGTTTATGCGCCACCTGCCAGAGGCTGTGTTCCAGCACTCAAATTACACCTTCTCTACCCCATCTGAAGTGGCAGAAAACCTGGCCCCAGTGGGTAAAATCCATGTACCTGTACCGATTTCATGGGCTGATGAAGAACGGGACCTGACCGCATGGCTTGGCAATGACCTGCAGGATGAAGCCTTTGACCGGCTCTACGAACTGGAGCCCTTGGTAAAACAGTCCAAAGATCCTCAGATACAAAAAGACTGGAAATACCTGCAGACCAGTGACCACTTCTACTATATGTGTACCAAGTTCTTCTCGGACGGGGACATTCACGCCTATTTCAGCCCCTATGAAAGCCCTTATGAGGCCTTTATCAACTTTATGAATGTGCTGAGCGACTTTATGCTCCGACTGAAAAAAGAACAGGAAACGCTATTGGCGGAAAACTAATAACCTAAAAGCAAACAGGTCCGGGACAAAACCCGGACCTGTGTTTTTGAGTGGTTCTCTAATACTCGAGGAAGCAACCTTCAGCTGCTGGTCTGGATTTCGCAAATTTTCGATGATGAAATTCCGATAATCTATTTTCTGGGCTTATCTGCGCCATCTGTGGGCAATTATCATTGATTAAGTTAACGGCTGTGGTCCAGTTGTCGGGGCAGGTCCTTCAAATTGGGTAAATTCGTTTTCGATTACAATCAGTTCATCTAAATTTGATTTTGTGCCATTTGCTGTAGGCTAAAAATTGGAATACAACTTCCTTCTGGAATCAGCCCCCTTAAAACAGTGCCTGAACTGGATCGTGTATACAGGAAAAAGAATATTGGGTTGAATTGCTCCTTATCGCTTTTGAACTTTCTGTCAGATCTCCTAGATGAAAGCCATTTAGAAAATCATAAAGCCTGAATAAAGAAAATAAGCAATACGTTAGGTGATACTATTATAACTGGAACAAAACTCTCGGATATAATAAGAAAGTTATTTAAAAAGAACGAAAGGGCAGACCAAAGTCTGACTATGCTACAAGGTTCTGCTCCTGTCCCGGTTCACAAGGAATACATTGAAAAAGTTCAACGATAGTTAGATAAAGAGCCACTCACATTTTATAAGGAGCAGGCCCAAAAGTATTTGAACTAACTATTTCAATCTCCTCTCTAACACCTATCACAAAACAGTAATTGAACAATGCCAAAGGCACTATTATTATGTTTGATAATCCAAACTATCTACTGTCCATTCAAAAGACAAAAATAAAGGGAAAGGGTTACCCCTATGACATCCCTTCCCTGTCTTCATTAAAAGAGCTATTTTTTGACGGTCCAGTTACTTTCTTTACAGGAGAAAACGGGAGTGGAAAATCCACCTTATTGGAAGCAATTGCCATTGGAATGGGACTTAATCCGGAAGGCGGAAGCAAACACTTTCACTTTGCCACAGAAGAAACACATAGTCACCTACATGAGGACTTAAAAATGATTCGAGGCATCAAAAGACCCAGGGACAGTTACTTTCTGAGAGCAGAATCCTTTTATAATGTAGCTTCAGAGATAGATAGAATCGGTGACAACATTCATCTGGCATATGGTAATCAGTCACTGCATACTAAGTCACATGGAGAATCCTTCATGACCCTATTGGAAAAAAGGCTGCTTGGAAAAGGGTTTTATCTTTTTGATGAAATTGAATCCGGCATTAGCCCATCCAGGCAGATGGAAGCTTTGACACACATCCACCGTTTGGTAAAAAACAGTTCCCAATTTATCATATCAACCCATTCTCCTATTCTTTTGTCTTACCCTAATGCCGATATTTATGATTTTTCAGATAAAGGTATCCGAAAAATCAATTTTGAAGAAACTGATCCCTTTAGAGTGACCAAGGACTTCCTTAACAATTACCAACACATGCAAAAAATACTATTTGAATAGGCATTAAGGACATTTATCCAAATACTCCTTTATAACACTGAACCCCAATGCTTCAGATAGAAACAGAATTGAAAATGTAACCCTGGATGAGAAAAAATCATTGGGAAGCAATTACTGTACTCCAATGAAAAATCCGAGACCCCAAAAATATTGATCTGGATAATATTTCTTTCCTATTTTTGAAGATGATAAAAGCGGTAACCTTTAACCACCTTTCACCTACAATCAGTGGTCCTCATTTGATGGCCACAATGGCTCCTCTGAAATATATCTTCAGAAGTATTAATAACAAGTGGGATAAATTTGCTCCCGTCTTTGTTTCAATAAGCTAATGGAAGATAGAATCTATCTCAAAGGAAACTTTCCTTGACCTACAAAATCTCCTCCTAACAAATCAAAAAAGGCGGCCCCAATAATGATACAACAAATCATTTATGGGACCACCTTTTTCTCTAGCCTATCTCCACATTTTCCACATTCTTAAAGTAAACCTGCTTATCAGCGTCCAGGTCCACCAAGACGGCGGAATCATTTTTGATATAGCCGCTCAAAATCTCTTTGGACAGCTCATTCAGGATCAGCCGTTGCATGATGCGCTTCAGAGGCCTGGCCCCAAACTGTGGATCAAAGCCGACCTCGCCCAGATAATCCAACACCTCTTTGGTCGCGGAGATCTCTATACCGGAATCCTCCAACCTCTGCTGGATTTCCTTCCACTGGATATCCACGATCTTCCGGATAATCTGCCTGTTTAAGGGCTCGAACATAACGGTTTCATCGATCCTGTTGAGGAACTCGGGCCGAACAGACTTCTTCAGCAATTCGAAAACCTCCCGCTTGGTATCCTCCATCACCTGCTCCTTGTTCCAGTCCTCGATTTCCATAAAGCGCTCCTGGATCAAGTGGGAACCGATATTGGTGGTCAGGATTATGATGGTGTTCTTGAAATTGGCCAGCCTGCCCTTATTATCGGTCAATCGCCCATCATCCAACACCTGGAGCAGGATATTGAACACATCGGGATGGGCCTTTTCGATCTCATCAAGCAAAATCACTGAATAAGGCTTTCTTCTGACTGCTTCTGTCAGCTGACCGCCTTCATCATACCCCACATAGCCCGGAGGCGCCCCCACCAGCCTGCTCACGGCATGCCTTTCCTGATACTCGGACATATCTATCCGCACCATGGCATTTTCGTCATTGAAGAGGTATTCGGCCAGCGCCTTGGCCAGCTCAGTCTTACCGACTCCGGTAGTCCCCATAAAGATAAAAGAACCTATGGGGCGCTTGGGATCCTGCAAGCCTGCCCGGCTTCTTCTGACCGCATCCGATAGCGCTGCAATGGCCTCTTTTTGCCCAGCGACCCGCTTACTTAGCTCATCCTCCAAATGCAACAGCTTTTCCCGTTCGCTTTGGATCATTCTGGACACCGGAATCCCTGTCCACTTGGCCACTACCGCCGCGACATCCTCTGCATCCACTTCTTCCTTTAGCAAGGGAGACCCCGCCTGCATTTCCGCCAGTTGCTGTTTAAAGGATTCCAGCTTTTTCTCACTGTCCGTAATTTTACCGTAACGAATCTCTGCCACCTTACCGAAATCCCCTGCACGTTCTGCCTGATCAGCTTCCTGCTTGAATTTATCGATGTTTTCTTTTTCACGCTGGATACCGGTAATCACCGCTTTTTCGCTCTCCCATTTGGCTTTGACCGCTTGCCTCTTCTCTGAGAGTTCTGCAATCTCTTTACTCAACACGGTTTCCTTATCCTTGTTTTTCTCCCGGCGTATGGCTTCCCTTTCGATCTCCAGCTGCATGATCCTTCGGTTCAGCTCATCCAGTTCCTGTGGCAAGGAATCAATTTCCATTCTCAATTTGGCGGCCGCCTCATCCATCAGGTCAATGGCCTTGTCCGGCAGGAAGCGGTCCGAAATATAACGCTGGGAAAGTTCCACCGCGGAAATCACCGCATCGTCCTTGATCCGCACCCCATGGTGCAGCTCGTACTTGTCCTTGATACCCCTTAGAATGGAAATGGCATCCGGCACATCCGGTTCATCCACCATCACAGCCTGGAACCTTCTTTCCAGCGCCTTGTCCTTCTCCACATATTTTTGGTATTCCTTCAGAGTCGTCGCCCCGATGGCATGCAGCTCACCCCGTGCCAAAGCAGGTTTCAACAGGTTGGCCGCATCCATGGCACCTTCTCCCCCACCTCCTGCACCGATCAGGGTGTGGATTTCATCGATAAACAGGATAATCTCCCCGTCCGAATCGGTCACTTCTTTGATTACAGCCTTCAATCTTTCCTCAAATTCCCCCTTGTACTTTGCTCCTGCTACCAGCAGCCCCATATCGAGGGAAATCAAGGTTTTCGATTTGAGGTTTTCGGGCACATCCCCGCTGACAATCCGTTGGGCTAACCCCTCCACAATCGCTGTCTTACCAACCCCAGGCTCACCCAAAAGAATCGGATTGTTTTTTGTCCTTCTTGCCAAAATCTGCAACACCCGCCTGATTTCTTCATCTCGGCCTATCACCGGATCAATCTTCCCTTTCTTGGCCAGCTCGTTTAGGTTTTTGGAATACTTTTCCAAGGACCTGTATTTAGCTTCTGCATTTTGATCGGTGACCTTATCCCCTTTTCTCAATTCTTTGATGGCCTCTATTAGGGTCTTCTCCGTCACTCCTTGATCCTTGAGCAACTGGGCCGTCTTATCACTTCCCGCAAGTATCCCCAGCAACAGGTGCTCAATAGCCACAAACTCATCCCCAAATGTCTTCAAGTAACCTTTTGCCTTGGTCAATACTTGGTTCCCCGCATTGGATAGATAGGGCTGCTGGCCACTTACTTTGGGATACGATTGGATAGTTTCATCCAGTTTTTGGACCACCATTTTTTGATTGACACCCAGTTTTTTAAAAACGAAGTCCACCACACTCTCGTCCTCGGACAAGATTCCTTTTAATAAATGAGCCGGCTCTATGGCTTGTTGCTGCTCTGCCATGCACAGCTCAGCTGCTTTTTGAACAGCTTCCTGTGATTTGATGGTAAATTGCTTAAAATCCATTTTATATCTGTCTTGTTTTCTCTTTACTTATTGAGTGCATCTGCACTCGGAAATACCTTTATCAAAACCAGCACCAATCCCGGAATTGTCTGTTTTTCGGAAAAAATGTCCGAAAAAACCAATAAAAATCATCAAATAACGTCTTTTTGACAGCAAAAAACCTAAAAACAACCCAAGATCGGACTCTCCTCCTTTAATAAAGGAACCTTCCAAACTACCTGAATTTTATGGACCATCTTTTAAATCCCCCTCCGCTCCACCCTCCTCTTATGCCCGTCCTACTCAATCTATCAGACCGAGGATTTAACAATCCCACAAATTCCCTACCTTTGCATTATGAAAACGGGTGAGAAAAAGGATATAAGAAAATTAAGCCTGGAAGAGCTTCAGGAATTCTTTCTTTCTGTGGGCGAAAAGAAGTTCAGGGCAAAGCAGGTTTACGAATGGCTATGGAACAAGTCGTTGAAAAATTTTGACGACATGACCAATATTTCCCTTTCCACCCGGGAAATGCTGAAAGAACATTTTACCATCAACCACATCAAAGTGGATCTGATGCAACACTCCACGGACGGCACGATTAAAAATGCCGTTAAACTTTTTGACGATAAAATTGTGGAGTCGGTCCTGATCCCTACCACAAAGCGGATCACAGCCTGCGTATCCTCACAGGTAGGCTGTAGCCTTGACTGTAATTTTTGCGCGACAGCCAGACTGAAGAGAATGCGGAACCTCAACCCGGACGAGATTTATGACCAGGTGGTGGCCATCAAGGAAGAAGCGGAGACCTATTTTCAACGGCCGCTGACCAATATCGTCTTTATGGGCATGGGAGAACCTTTGCTCAATTACGCCAATGTAATAGAAGCCATTGATAAGATCACTTCCCCGGAAGGATTGGGAATGGCCCCCCGAAGGATCACACTTTCTACCGTGGGCATCCCCAAACTGATCAAAAAAATGGCGGACGACGAAGTCAAATTTAACCTGGCCATTTCTCTTCATTCTGCCATCAATGAAACGCGAAGCAGATTGATGCCCATCAATGACAAAAGCCCTTTGGAGGAGCTGGCCGAGTCGCTAAAATACTGGTACCATAAAACCAAAAGGAAAGTCACTTACGAATACGTCATTTGGGATGGAGTAAATGACAACGAAGAGCATGCCAGAGCATTGGCAAAATTTTGCAAACATATCCCTTCCAAGGTCAACATCATCCAATACAACCCCATCGATGAAGGCGAATTTAGACAGGCTTCCCCGGAAGCTGTTGATATGTACGTTAGGGTCCTAGAGTCTTATGGCATCATTGCCAAAGTCAGAAAATCCAGAGGACAGGACATTGACGCCGCCTGCGGGCAATTGGCCAATAAAAACGAAGTAGCGGAAATATAATTGCAATAGCCCGGTCAATAAACCAACCTAAGTCCCTCTTATTCCGTTGCTTACATTATACAGAATGAACTGCTGTTTTTAACTTTCAAAATGCAAAGCTGTTCTCTGTATTCGTTTTTACCGAAGACCTAACCAAACTTTTGATATATGAAAAAACTATTCTTACTCATGGTATTGGTGCTGGGATATCCCTCGCACATGCACAGGAAAAAGGGGACATCAGGCTACAGCTAGGTGGTGAATTTGGTTTTGACTCAGAGTTTTTCGGAATCAACTTTGGTGGCGAATATTTCATCATTGATAAAATTTCGGCAGCTCCCAATTTCACTATTTTCTTTCCTGAATTTGGCAATGCCAGTACCCTGAACGTAGACGGCAGGTACTATTTTACACAAGATATCCTGCAATGGTACGGACTGGTAGGTTTTACAAATAACTGGTTTTCTTTTGACTCCTCCGTTGGCAAAGTCACTTCAAGCCAGGCAGGGGCAAATGTCGGTGCAGGCGGTGTCTTAAAATTCCAGGACAATTGGGCCTTCAACCCCGAGCTCAAATACCAGCTTCAAAGTGGCGGCCAGGCCGTCATTAGGGTCACGGTCGTATATTTCCTTCCACATTAATAAAAAGAGCCCTTTAAAGGGCTCTTTTTATTGTTTTTGGTTGGACCATTCTTCTAAAGCTTCCCGAACGGAGCCATACTTTAAGAGCAATTCTTTAGCAGCTGTCTCTCCCAGTCCCGTCGCATCCTCAATCATCCTTGTTCCCCGCTCCACCAGTTTTTGATTCGACAGCTGCATATTGACCATTTTATTCCCGCGCACTTTTCCCAGTTTGATCATCACAGAGGTGGAAATCATGTTCAACACCAATTTCTGGGCCGTGCCGGACTTCATCCGGGTGCTTCCTGTCACAAACTCAGGCCCTACCACCACTTCGATAGGACACTCCACTTCTGCCGCAAGGGGAGAACCTTCATTACAGGTTACACAGCCTGTCAACAAGCCCTTCTCTCTGGCCGCTTTAACTCCTCCTATCACATAAGGAGTCGTTCCGGAAGCAGCAATCCCTATCACGGTATCCAACTCCTGAACACCGTTGGCTTTTAAATCTTGCCACGCTTGATCAGGATCGTCTTCTGCATTTTCAACCGCTTTTCTGATAGCGGTATCTCCCCCCGCAATCAACCCTATCACCATATCATGAGACACGCCATAAGTCGGGGGACACTCAGAGGCATCCAAAATCCCCAACCGGCCGCTTGTCCCGGCTCCAATATAAAAAAGCCTTCCTCCCTTTTCCATCCGGGAAACAATCTGCTCAATCAATCTTTCGATGGAAGGGATCACCTTACCCACCGCTTCGGGCACCGTTCGGTCTTCCCGGTTGATATTGGTGAGAAGTTGCGAGACGCTCATCTCCTCTAGATTATCGTAATTTGAACTGCTCTCTGTTGTTTTCATGGTTGATTTTTATGATATAACGTCAATCCCGCAATCGGGCTTTCCAAAATCAGATGTACAGCGATCCCCAAGTCAGCCGCGGACTTTCTAAGGATATCACTGTTATAAAAAGCCACGGAACCCACAAAATTGACTTTCTTGCTTTCGTAATCCTTGTACTTCATTACATGCTTTTTAAAAAAATCCTGAAAACTATTGTAAAAAAGCATGTAGCAATAAGGCTCCCGAATATGGTCGGTCACAAACCGGCAAAAGCTTGCCATGTATCTTCCCGGGAAGGGCTTCTGATAGACATTTTCTTGGATGGTCTGTATATCTAACTGAAAACGCTCCAGCACTTTTTCCCTTATGGGAGCCGGCATTTCATCGTGAATAAAGTCCTTTAAGAACTTCTTACCAATATAGGAACCTCCTCCCTCGTCGCCCAAAATAAAACCAGGTGAAGGCCGGGAATCAATTATTCTCACGCCGTCATAATCACAGCTGTTCGAACCCGTCCCTAAAATACAAACAATCCCCGGATCAAAGCCCGAAGTTGCTCGTGCCGCCGCCAAAAGGTCATGATCTACATAGATATCCGCCTTATGAAATATTTGCTGAAGTGCTTTACTAACGCTGTTTTTATTTCTATCACTTGAACAGCCTGCCCCATAAAAATAGATGGACTCCACCTCTTCCTTAAGATTTAAAAGGAACTCATTATTGAGCTCACTGGCCATCTCTTCAGGGCTTTGATAATACGGATTAAAGCCCACACCCCGAAACTGAGAAATCTTCCCCTCTTGGTCAATCCCTCTCCAATCTGTCTTACTCGATCCGCTATCCGCTATTAATCTCATGTTCTTTACAACAAGTGTCCTATGGCCTCAAATTTAGTAAAAACGTTCTCCGTATGCGGGGCATCTGGCAGTTCATCGGTCAAGTCCTGTCCCGCCCAGTGTTCATAATGCTTTCCATTCTTCCAAAGCTTCGAAGCGCTCACATCATAAATCACCCCTTTATAAGCCACCCAGATCTCCGGTTTGTCCTGACCGTTGCGCAGCGCCAGTTGCTGCCGTGTAAATGTGCGCATGGTCAATAGAGCTTCAGTTGGGCATTGACCCACCTTTCAGGAATTTCTCCCCTTTGGGCCGTCTGATAATCCTGATAGCTGCATGGGATGATGGTGCCCCTCTCAAACTTCTCCTTCCCGGTCTGGGGAATTTCCATCCACCATTTCTCACTTAGCTTGCTTTTATAGAAAATAATGGTCGATGGCTTGGAATCCAGGGAGACCGTATATTTTGTGTAATCGTTACTCCTGAAAGAGAGGCTATCCTTCCGGTGATAAAACCCTTCGATGAAATACCAGATCATCGTGGCAATGACAGAAGCCGTTTTGTACCTTTTGTCATCATAAGAAGGCTGGTAACCGTAGAGCCCAATCGAACTGAGCTTTTCATTCATCCCCGCAAACCAGCATACCTGACAAGCTTCCTCCGCGGTAAGTCCAAAGGGCTGGGCATCTGAAGCCCCGGGGGCGTCAGCAGATTGAATGGCACAGATATCGAAGCTCAGTAGATCAGCATTCCGGATCAGTGGCTCTATCTCCTTGAAATTATCCCTCAGCTGGCCAAGTCTTACATGGTCAAAATACAATTTTTCCATGACATTCACCAGATCACGATCCGTCAAAAAACTTTGGTAAGCAAGCTGTGTGTAGTTAAAAAGAAAATTGGGCTGATGCAAAATGATATCCTGGGAATGGATTTCATAGGGAGCCCCCTCATCTTCCATATCTATCTTAGCGTCCACTGTCAGCATACTGACCAGTTTTTTCATGCCTTCATAAGACAAGTACTGCCCAAAATCCAGGTCATGGGTCCCCCCGATATAGATGGGCAAAATCTGATGCCTCATCAGCTCTTCCCCTACGCTTTGAATCCTCAGGTAAGTCTCTTTCAGGTCCACGCCGCTCCTGAGGTTGCCCAAATCAGCCACCTTATAATGGGACTGCCCTTTCTTTAACTGATAGAGTTTGGCCCGCACCTCATTGGCAGCCTGATCTACAGAAACACCATCTTCCATCCCCCTTGCTTCCTCCAATCCGATCAGGGCAATCTGTATACCCGATAAATCAGGAAAAAGCTCTCCATGGTAATTGATATGCCGGAAGAACGAGTTATGTGCATATTTTTTCTGTGTGATATGCTCTGAAACCGGATCAAAGAATAGTTTAAAGTCCATAGATATATCAGTGGCTGCTTAAATTATTGACATTGCGGGTGAATAGTTTTTTCGAATAGACGGAAACATTCCTTCACGATGGAAAAACCGTCAATTGACTATCAAAAATAATCAAAAAAATGGAGGGTAATAAAAAAGTCCTGCATTTGCAGGACTCTTTCCGTTTAACCACCGAAGTCGTCAAATCTAATATTTTCTTTAGGAACTCCCATATCATCCAACAGTTTCAAAACTGCGGAGTTCATCAAAGGAGGCCCACACAGGTAGTATTCTACTTCATCCGGCTCTGGATGGTTTTTCAAATAATTATCGTAGAGCACTTGGTGAATAAAGCCAACGTAGCCGTCTCCCTCTCTGTCTTCCAAGGACTTCTTGATTTTCCAATTATCCTCAGGAAGCGGCTCGGACAAGCCTATGTTGAAGCTAAAATTAGGGAAGTCCTTTTCAATATCCCTGAAGTGAGGCACATAGAACAACTCCTTCTTGGACCGGCCACCATACCAGTAAGAAACTTTTCTATCCGTTTTCTCGGTATGGAAGAGGTGGAAGATATGCGATCTCAATGGAGCCATACCGGCACCACCACCGATATAAATCATTTCTCTTTGGGTAGGATTGATATGGAACTCACCATAAGGACCGGAAATGGTCACCTTGTCCCCTGGCTTACGTGAGAACACATAAGAAGAACATACTCCAGGATTCACATCCATCCATTTGTTATTAGCTCTGTCCCATGGCGGGGTAGCAATACGGATCGTCAACATGATGATGTTACCTTCCGCAGGGTGATTGGCCATAGAGTAAGCTCTAAACAGCTCTTCATCATTCTTCATCACCAAATCCCACAAGCCGAATTTATCCCAATCACTTTGGTACACATCACCTGGGTGGTTAAGCTCAGGATGCGGAGTGATGTCCATATCCTTGAAGTTAACAGTAATCGCAGGAACATCAATTTGTATATATCCTCCCGATTCAAAATCCAATGTTTCTCCTTGCGGCAACTTCACCTTGAATTCTTTGATAAAGGTAGATACGTTGTAGTTGGAGAGCACTTCACACTCCCACTTCTTGATACCAAAGATTTCTTCAGGAATACGGATTTTCATATCCTGCTTCACCTTCACCTGACAGGAAAGTCTTACATTACCCTGCTGCTCGGACCTGCTCAAGTGACCTACCTCTGTAGGAAGCACTTCTCCGCCACCTTCTTCCACAGTACACTTACACATGGCACAAGTACCACCGCCACCACAGGCAGAAGGAAGGAAGATCTTTTGGTTACCCAAAGTAGCCAGCAATGAAGAACCTGCCGAAGTAACAACAGGGTTGGATTCATCACCATTGATGATAATTTTCACATCCCCTGATGCCACCAGTTTGGACTGGGCAAACAGCAGTATGAAAACAAGTAGCAAAATAATCAAAGTAAATGCTACAATAGAAGTAATAATTACTGAACTCATTTAATAATGCTTTTTCTAGTTCTCTTTCAGTATATCGGCGCCCCATTTGAGGCACACAAATATATTTAATATTCGATAAAATCGGCGACCGTTTAGGTAATTTTTAAGTTTATTTACCTATGTAACCAATTAGTTCTTCAATAGTTTAAGCAAAGTAGAAAGTCTTGACTTCAGCTGCCTCCTGTCTACAATAAAATCCAAGAAGCCATGCTCCAGCACAAATTCCGCACTTTGAAAGCCCTTAGGAAGGTCTTTACCAATCGTTTCCCGGATAACCCTTGGACCGGCAAAACCGATCAGGGCGCCAGGTTCCGCGATGTTAAAATCTCCTAGCATAGCATAGGAAGCGGTCACCCCGCCCGTTGTCGGATCAGTCACCAAAGAGACATAAGGGATCCTCGCTTCATCCAGTAAGGCCAGCTTTGCAGAAGTTTTTGCCATCTGCATCAAACTAAAGCCAGCTTCCATCATCCGGGCACCGCCGGACTTTGAAATCATCAGAAAAGGGATTTTATGCTTGAGCGAATGATCAATGGCCCTTGCAATCTTTTCCCCCACCACTGAACCCATGGAACCGCCAATAAAGTTAAAATCCATGGAAGCAATGACGATGTCCTGCCCGTTCATTTTACCAACACCTGAGCGGACAGCATCCTTCAAGCCTGTTTTATTGATGGTTGCCTCTATCCGGGAGGTATAAGGTTTGCTGTCGACAAAGTTCAAAGGATCACCTGATGTCATATTGACATCCAATTCCTCAAATTGATTATTGTCAAACAAAATCTCAAAGTACTCCTTTGACCCGATTTTTACATGATAATCGTCATCCGGACACACATAAGCGTTGTTTTTCAGCTCTCGTGTATGAATGATATTGCCTTTAGGTGTTTTAAACCAAAGGCCATCAGGAGCATCTTTTTTCTCCTGTGTCGAAGTTTTAATTCCTGCGTCTTTTCTCTTAAACCAAGCCATATAGTGTAGTTTTAAGGCTGAAAATTTCTTTTCAGGGACTACAAATTTATAGGTATTATCCGTTAAATAAAATGAAATGTTGCTTTCTCATTTTTCAACCCCGTTGGTTGTACTTTCCTGCTCTTCCCATCTGCCCATCGAAACACGGGTTTTGGGTAAAGCATGCGGGTATTTTTGCTGAAGATAGATCACCATCTGCTCTCTGACCAGGCACCTTAAATCAAAGGCCGAAGGACTGTCCTTTGCACTCATCAAACACCTGAGCTCAATGGTCGAGGCCTTTACATCGGTTACCTGCAACACCTGCACCTTCCCATCCCACAAATCGGTACTTTCCAGTATTTCCCTGAGCTTTCTCTTCAAATCTTCAATGGGAACGGTGTGGTCCACATACAAAAAAACGGTACCCCAGATATCGGCCGTAGTCCGTGTCCAGTTCTGAAAAGGTTTCTCCAGAAAATAATTAATAGGCACCACTAACCTGCGCTGGTCCCAAACGCAAACGACCACATAAGACAAATTGATTTCTTCAATTTTTCCCCACTCACCTTCCAGCACGACCACATCATCTATCCTGATCGGCTGGGTAAATGCTATCTGGAACCCTGCCAGAAAATTGGCTATGGACTTTTGGGCCGCCAGGCCGATGATGATCCCGGCCACTCCCGCAGAGGCCAACAGGCCCTGCCCTACCCTCTTTGCCGTCTCAAAACTCATCATGATGGCCGCAAACGCCACCACCACAATTACCACAATGATGATTTTCTGGATAAAGCTGATTTGGGTATAGACTCTTCTCTCTTTCAGATTGTCAGATTTGGCAAAAGAATGATACTCCAAAAAATAAAACTTCAGCAGGTTTACCAAAGCAATTAAAATCCAAGCCAAGTTGATATAAAACAGCACCTCAAACACCTTGAGACCACTGACATATGCCCATTCCTCAGGAGAGATATAGGGTTCCATAACCGGAAACAACACAAAAAACAGCCCCCACCTCAATGCCTGGGAAAGCCCCCTTACCGCCAGCTCTCCCTCCTTGGTGGAAGGCTGGTAAAACAACCTCGCCAGCGGCTTAAAAAACAACCATAATACCATATGGCTACTCAATAGAAGCCCTACAGCAATAATAATGAAATACAATCTACCATCCATTGGAAAATTTGTTTAGTGAAAAACAGCAAAAGAGGTTATTGGGGGCTTGATTTCAGGGGAAAATCCAAGGTATTTTCCATCCTTGCCGTGAAGGGCATGGAGGTAACCTGTGGATTAATTACATTTGTCATTTGTTAGCCTAAGCCAAAAATATGACGAAATTTAAAGCGAATTGCGTTATAATATAAAGAGAACCAATAGCATATCCAAAAACCTGAAATGACACTATCTTTTATCCTCTTACTTGCCGGAGCCATACTGACCGGCGCTTACTTCCTCTATGGCAAGTACGTCTTCAAGAAATTCAAGATCAGCGACAGGAACAAAACACCTTCCCATCAGTTTACGGATGGAGTGGACTATGTCCCTAGCCGACCGATAGTGGTCCTCGGCCATCATTTTGCATCCATTGCCGGAGCAGGCCCTATCGTCGGGCCAATTATCGCCGTCACCTTTGGCTGGGTTCCCGCCATTATCTGGATTTTGGTGGGCGGCATTTTTTTTGGCGCTGTCCACGATCTGGGCAGCATGGTAGCATCCATGAGAAACGAGGGTAAATCCATCGGAACCATCATCAAAAACACCATCGGACACAGGGGAAAACAGCTTTTCATGATGTTCAGCTTTTCCACCTTGATATTGGTCATTGCCGTATTTGCAGACATCATCGCCAAAACCTTCATCAACAATCCCGGGGTGGCCTCTGCCTCCATTTTATTCATTATCCTGGCTGTAGCCTTTGGACTGGTCAATAAAAGGGTGGCCCATAAAAAAATACTTTTCACGCTCGTTTCCATTATAGGAATTGTGCTCATGTACTATTTCGTTTACCTGGGCATGCAAATCCCCTTTGACCTGGACTATCAGCTATGGCTGTACATCCTGCTGGCCTATGCCTTCATTGCTTCAGTCACCCCTGTATCCCTACTTCTTCAGCCAAGGGACTACCTGAACAGCTTTTTGCTTTATGGGCTGATCATACTTGCAGTGGCCGGCGTGCTGTATGCCAATCCTGAAATCAAAATGGACACACAGGTCCATGTTTCCACAGAAAACCTGGGCTACCTGTTCCCGGTACTTTTTGTAACCATAGCCTGTGGAGCCATAAGTGGGTTTCATTCATTGGTAGCTTCAGGAACCACCTCCAAGCAGATCGACAAAGAAGGAGACACCAAGGTAGTCGGTTTTGGAGGAATGCTCATTGAATCATTTCTGGCCATCATCTCGGTTGGAGCTGTCATTATCCTCAGTAGAGAGGAATACTTGGGCAGCCTCCTTGCAAAGGACCCTGTCACCATGTTCTCAGACGGCTTGGGCTCAATGATGGCCACTTTGGGCATTCCCGAGCAACTGGCGGTAAGTTTCGTCGCCTTGACCGTTTCGGCATTTGCCCTGACCACACTGGACACCTGCACCAGGCTGGCCAGGTTCACTTTACAGGAATACTTCGAAGAAGTTCAGCACCCCATTGGGGAACAATTGTCCAAAAACAGGTACCTGAGCACCGGTATCGTCGTGCTGCTTTCCATTCTGCTGATCCGCTCGGGAGGCTTTACCACATTGTGGCCTATTTTCGGATCCGCCAACCAATTGCTCGCCGCTTTAGCCTTACTGGCCATAGCCGTCTGGCTGATCAAAACCAATACCAACGCTACTTTTGTCATTATTCCCATGTTTTTCATGTTCACCGTAACCCTCACTTCTTTAGGTATATTCGCATGGAAAAACTTCCAAGAACAATCCTATGTACTGTCAACCATTGCCGCGGTTCTTTTCGTACTTTCCGTGGTATTGATCATCCTTGCCAAAAAAAGCCTGGAGCAAAAATCCATTCTTCCGCAAACAGAAACTTAACCTGCTGACTATAAAGTTTTTGCCCCTCATTTTGGTTATAATAACATAATATTATTAATTGCATGCTCCATTTAAATTCCTAATCAAGAATAGTGTGATTCAGCTCCTTTTCAAAGCCAAATTTTCCCTGATTGCCCTTTTCAGCGTCCTTCTCATTTCCTCCTCTTGTATTCGGGACAATGAAGTGGACGAAAGGCGCGAAAGTATCCGGGCGGCCAAACAAAGCCCCGGGATTTCAGCCAACGACATCCTATCAGCAAACAAATTCAGTGGCATCACGCTTGAAATACAATACATGGAAGGCTATCCGCCTTCACCGGAAACCATGGATGCACTGACCTCCTGGCTTATCCCCTTGGTCAATAAACCCAATGGAATAGAAGTAAACGTATCCTCCATCGTACCGGTAGGACAGGAAAAATACAGCCTTCAGGAAGTACGGGACATAGAAGATACTAACCGCACGGCCTATAATAATGGAAATGAACTGGGAATGTACATATTGATCCTTGACGGCTATTTTGACGAGGATACGGGCAATGAAGTTAGCCTGGGATTTTCCCACCGTAACACCTCCATTGCACTGTTTGGAAAGCGCATAGCAGAAAACTCGGACAGGTTTGGCAGACCCAGCAAAGAAAAACTGGAAACCACTGTTCTGGAACATGAATTGGCGCATCTGATGGGCTTGGTCAATCTTGGCTCTGACATGGTCATAGACCATGAGGACAAAGACCACGAACGTCATTGCGACAATGAGGATTGTTTGATGTATTGGCTAGTAGAAACCAACATCCTGTCCTCTTCACTCCAAAATGGCATCCCCGTTTTGGACGAAAACTGCAGAAATGACCTGAAAGCCAATGGGGGAAAATAAAACTCCCCTCACTTCAATCCATTAGTGGTTATCCAATGGCTTACATGCTGTGAAACGGCTCGGCCACTTTCTTAGAAATCCTCCATGCAAAACCAATATTGATTAGGTAATCCGCAAAGGCTGCATCACCGTGCCGATAACGGTCAGGTGTAGAATTTTGGACATCCCAATAACTTCTTGTCCTGTTTCTCTCGATTGCTATTGGCACATTCAGGTTAATAGAAATTTTTTGTTTGGAATAATTGATTCCTGGCTCTACAGACACGACAAACCCCGGTCTTCTGAAGCCATTGCTTCCGCCAACCAAATCGTGCACAGGAATACATTCATGCCTTCCCCCCAAATAAAAACTCAATCCAGGAACGGCACTTACATAAGTCGCTCCCAACCTAAGCGCATATTGGTCCGGGACGGAGAACTCCGTTGACCCATTTCTGGCAGATTCCCCGTTGGTTTCTCTAGGATTGGACAGATAATAAAAACTTCCATTAAGCATAAAATGATGAGAAAGTATCCTGTAAGCCTGGACCTCCAGTGTCCCCCCAAATCCCCCATCACCAGGCTGAATGGATTGATCAACGGTAAGCTCCAGGGTTTCATCCCTATTTTCTCCCTGGTTGTAAAAGGTCCCCGTGGCACCATAATTACCTGTGGGCAGTTTTACACCCAAGCCCACTGAAAAATTGCCTTTGGGGTTTTCCTCCGAATTGAGCACCCAATAAGCAGCACTTAACCTTACATCGCCTAGCCCGCTTGAATAGGTCTTATGACGATCCCCCAATCCATTAGGAGGATTCCCGCCATGCTCATACATGGAAGAACGCTCATGATAAACAATAGGCAATACTAGCGATCCATAGAGCCTGTCAGTAAAGCCATAAGAAACAGATGCATCAAGGAAATAGGAATCATTGATCACCTCTGTCCCTTCCTCCACCCGGTTGGTTTCCTCTTCCTTTCCCCGAAAATGCCTGAAAGAATGGAAATAGCGAAAATTACCATTTACAAGCCAATCTCCTTTTGACAAAAAAGCTTGAGAACCTACCTGCCCATTGCATCCCGAAAAACCACGGATAGCGACACAGCCCTGCGAATAAACCCATTGGCCGGAGATAAAAAGAATGAAGGATAAAATAAACACGTAAAATTTCTTCATATACATTGGGGGTTTACATAGACAGCTACTTTCGAATTTTGTTTTTTAAACAACCATCCAATTTGCACAAAGTACCCATAAAACCCAAAACATTATTTGTCATTGGACAAATAATGAAAAATAAAAAAGGAGCCCCTTTTCAGGAACTCCTTTTACTATGTTCAGAAATCAGATCAGCATGAGATGCCTAATCTTTGACCTCTTCATAATCTACGTATTCACCGCCTTTGATATCTTTTCCACTTCTTTCTTTATACTCTTTGGGCACATAATCCACTTGGATTTCTCCATTGCTTTGGGCATGCTTTTGAGCCCTCTCCTGATCTCTTGCCGCTTCATTGACCTGCCGGGCAAATTTGGCCAGCTTTGACCTGAGAAAATAACGGACAAGCTGTCCCAACAACCACCCAACACCCAGAAGTATAATCAGAAATTTTACCAAAACGATTTTTATTTAATTTGAGAATTACCTACTCAGATAAAGGTTTCTCTCTGAGTAAATCTTCAGGAAGTAATCATCCATTAAATCATCAATGAAGTAGATTGCCTCCCCTGTAGATTTCATCTCAGGACCCAACTCTTTATTTACATTCGGGAACTTATGGAATGAGAACACCGGCTCTTTGATGGCATATCCTTGCTTGGTAGGCTTGAATTCAAAGTCAGTCACTTTGTTTTCACCCAACATCACTTTCACAGCATAATTCACATAAGGTTCCTGGTAGGCCTTACAAATAAAAGGAACGGTTCTGGAAGCCCTTGGGTTCGCTTCAATCACATAAACTTTGTCATCTTTGATGGCAAACTGGATATTGATCAAGCCAACAGTCTTCAAGGCCAATGCAATCTTCTCGGTATACGTTTCGATCTGCCTGATCACCAGGTCACCTAGGTTATACGGAGGAAGTACCGCATAAGAGTCCCCAGAGTGGATACCGGCAGGCTCGATATGCTGCATGATACCAATGATGTAGACATTCTCCCCATCACAAATCGCATCCGCCTCTGCCTCAATGGCTCCTTCCAAGAAGTGGTCCAACAGGATTTCATTGTCAGGAATATCTTTCAATACCTCTACCACATGCTGCTCCAGCTCTTTCTCGTTGATCACAATCTTCATTCCCTGACCACCCAATACATAAGAAGGTCTTACCAATAGCGGGAATCCGATGATCTTGCAAAGCTCCAGGGCTTCGTCGGTATTATGAATAGTACCAAATTCAGGATAAGGTACATCATTTGCTTTTAACAGGCTGGAAAATTCACCTCTGTCCTCGGCAAGGTCCAGAGCATCAAAGCTTGTTCCCAAAATTTTGATGCCATATTTCTCCAGTTTTTCGGCCAGCTTCAGAGCAGTCTGTCCACCCAACTGCACAATCACACCCTCCGGCTTTTCGTGAAGGATGATCTCGTAGATATGCTCCCAAAATACCGGCTCAAAGTACAGCTTATCCGCAATGTCAAAGTCCGTAGAAACCGTCTCAGGGTTACAGTTGATCATAATGGTTTCATAACCGCACTCTTTGGCAGCCAAAACACCGTGCACGCAGGAGTAATCAAACTCGATACCCTGACCGACCCGGTTTGGTCCAGAGCCCAACACGATGACTTTCTTTCTGTCAGAGGCAACCGACTCGTTTTCTTCTCCGAATGAGGAATAGTAATACGGCGTCTGGGCCTCAAACTCAGCGGCACAGGTATCTACCAGCTTATACACGCGCTTGATTCCCATTTCCTCTCTCCGCTTCTGGAACACCTGACTTTCCAAGCATCCCAACAGGTGGGCGATCTGACGATCCGCATAACCTTTGTGCTTGGCGAGGACCATCAGCTCCTTAGGTATGGTATCCAGCGTATATTTATCAAGGGTAATGTCCAGATGAACCAGTTCTTCGATTTGCTTCAGGAACCACTTATCGATCTTGGTAAGGTCATGAATGGTCCTGAAAGATATGCCCAACTTAAAGGCATCGTAAATGTGGAACAGACGGTTCCAGCTGGGGTGTTCCAAGCTGTACAGAATCTGCTCCTGGTTCTTCAATTCTTTTCCATCCGCACCTAGACCATTTCTTTTGATCTCAAGAGACTGACAGGCTTTTTGAAGGGCCTCCTGGAAGTTTCTTCCAATCCCCATTACCTCACCTACAGCTTTCATGGAAAGTCCTAAACGACGGTCAGAACCTTTGAATTTATCGAAGTTCCATCTTGGGATTTTCACGATCACATAATCGATCGCAGGCTCAAAATAAGCGGAAGTTGTTCCGGTGATGGAGTTCTGGAGTTCATCCAGGTTATAGCCAATGGCCAATTTAGCGGCTACTTTGGCAATGGGGTACCCGGTAGCTTTAGAGGCCAATGCTGAAGATCGGGATACCCGTGGGTTGATTTCTATACCAATGATGGTCTGGTTGTCCGGGCTTACAGAGAACTGTACGTTACAGCCTCCGGCAAAATTCCCGATACCGTTCATCATCTTGATCGCCAAATTCCTCATTTCCTGATACACGGTATCCGGAAGGGTCATCGCTGGAGCCACCGTGATGGAATCACCGGTATGCACCCCCATTGGGTCAAAGTTTTCAATGGAGCAGACTACGATCATATTGCCCAAACTATCCCTGAGCACTTCCAACTCATATTCTTTCCAGCCAAGGATACTCTGCTCGACCAACACCTCGTGGGTAGGTGAGGCTTTAAGACCACTCATAAGTGCCTTTTCGAAGTCCTCTTCCTTTTCCACGAAACCACCTCCGGTACCCCCAAGGGTATAAGAAGGTCGGATTACCAGTGGAAACCCTATTTCCTGGGCAATCTCTTTTCCCTGCAGGAATGAAGTCGCAGTCTTCCCTATACAAACCGCTACATTAAGCTCTTCCATAAGAGCCTTGAATTTTTCACGGTTCTCCGCCGTTTCAATGGCATCGATGTCCACACCGATCATTTTCACATTGAACTTGTTCCAGATTCCTGCCTTGTCCGCTTCGATGGCCAAGTTCAGGGCGGTCTGACCTCCCATGGTAGGAAGGACACAGTCAATGTCCGGATGCTCGGTAAGTATTTTTACAATGGATTTCTTCTCCAGCGGAAGCAGATAAACATTGTCTGCAGTAACCGGGTCCGTCATAATTGTTGCCGGATTTGAATTGATCAAGGTCACCGTAATGCCTTCTTCCCTTAAGGATCTGGCCGCTTGGGACCCCGAATAATCAAACTCACAGGCTTGGCCAATTACGATAGGCCCACTTCCAATGATCAGTACATGTTTAATGCTAGTATCTTTAGGCATGCTATTAGAGAGGTTTGGATAAGTTTTTTACTTATGGCTAAATTGGTGCAAAATTAAGTAAATTATTGGAAGATGCAGGGATAATTAAGAAAAACATCCTCCACGGGATGAATTAATTGCCACATTGGCAACACCTGTCTTCTCCCCTTTCCTCAGTATCAGCTTCTTTGCCCAAAACAAAAACGGCCACAGAAAACCTGCAGCCGTTTCAATAGAGCACTTAAATCCTTACTTTAACTTACCTTCCGTATCCGTATAATTTCCTGTAATAGTCCCTCCATTGTTCCACACATTTCCGTAAACGGTTATCGAAGAACCTTCCCCGACAAAATCCAGTTTTGCCCCGCTGTTGAGCGTTAGGTTCCCGTATATGACCAAACTTCCTTCTATGGTCATGGTATCGTTGATCTGCAAACCGGTATCCTTATTGTATTGTCCGATCACCAAGGAACCTCTCATATTAAATACGCCATTGGAGTTAATATTTGACCAGCCTTTGACGGACAATGACCCACAGAAAGTAAAGGAATCGTTCACATTCAAACCGTCAAGCACCAAAGACCCTGAATATGCCTGAGGCTGTCCG
The DNA here is from genome assembly GCF_054777495.1 of Echinicola sediminis. NCBI lineage: Bacteria > Pseudomonadati > Bacteroidota > Cytophagia > Cytophagales > Cyclobacteriaceae > Echinicola > Echinicola sediminis. The sequence continues at coordinate 169,547 of NZ_BAAHAP010000001.1, forward strand.
GAATTGATATTCATCCAAGAATTGCCTGTATAAGCCGGCAAATCCGCACAAACAACATCATCAATTTCATCGGCCAAGTTAATCCTCAAGATCTGCAAACCCTGTAAACCCGAAGCAACAAACAGATACTCATCATTGGCTTTTACAAAATTGGAAGAACCGAGCAGGTCCAGCACTCCAAGAGAAGCAATATCGTTTTCCAGATCTACGGCGCTGACCCCTGCAGATCCATTGGCCATAAAGAGATGCCTTACATTCGTACTTACCGCGTTGGTCACTATTTCTTCAGTAACCAGGCCGTCAGAAACTACAGGTATACTGATGGACTTCACCTTTCCTCCGTCGGCCACAGCATAGAGACCTGCCCCACTAGCACCCTCGGACACGATCAGCAGGTTTTCGTGCACATCCATGGTTCTTTTTGCTCCGGAATAATCTGGCGCCAAAGCAATGCCGTATTCCTTTGCCAAGGTACCGGGATTCAGTGCACTCACCCCCTGCTCTCCGTCCAAAACAAAAAGTTTTCCTTCTCCAAATACCACAGAACGCAAATCAGCGAATTCCTGCTCACCCACTACTGATGAGTTGTCCCGGCTGATCAATGCCAAAGCTCCATCCACACCACTGGTGCTGACTATATTGTTGTCCGTATGGTTCACATCCGTCCCTACGTATCCCTTTAAAGTGGTAAAGGAAAAATCAGAAGTAAACCGCCCGTTGGCTGTAGATACCGTAATCAAATTAGCAGGACCTTCGACTCCATAATCTGCGTCTACATTTACTGCAGCCGCAATAAATAATTTACCATCTACGTAATCAACCGCACTTAAATCCGCCTCTTTAAAGACAGCTTGGCTTACAATTTTAGGAGCCAACACGTTGCTGATGTCGAAAATATCAACCGCTCCCAAGTATTGCTCACCGATCGTATTGTAGGTAACATAAGCATAATCCCCGTCAATGTCCACGTGTGTCGCCTGAAGGGTGTTGCCATCCACAACAGGAGCCTCTACTTGGGCAATCAATTCCAACGGCAAGTTTCCGGCCACCTCTTCTTCTTCGCTGATCCTGCCCCCTATTGCTGCAGTGGCTTCGGAGGTAATCCCGACCACCCCCGTATTTTCCCTACTCAAGCGGGTATTTAATGAGGCCTCGTCTGTATTCAGTACAATTTGGTTGTTCCCGTTGCTTGGGACTGCATCTTCCCTATTACAAGCAAAAAAAACCACGGAAGAAACCAAAATAAAATACAATAGTTTATCATTCATACTAACTGCTTTTTTTTGTGTTTAAACAATAACAAAATGTTTGTGAACGCAAATATAGCGGTATTAAAAACATTCTCAACAAAAGCACAAAAAACTTATTTACCAAATCGCAGTTTCCAATAACAGGCAATACCAAAAAAAATACCGTGATGGCCATCACGGTATTTTTCAATTATATCTCACCCGGAAGATATGTTCTGGTACATAGCCCGGGCCTCAGTTTGAAAGCTTACATCACCTACACGTGCAAGGCCCTGTTTTCAGTAGCGGCCAGACAAGCCTCCTTAAACGCTTCGGTATAAGTCGGATGGGCATGTGACATTCTTGCAATATCTTCAGCAGAAGCCCTATATTCCATTGCTACCACCGCTTCAGCTATCATATCGGCAGTTCTTGGACCGATCATATGCACTCCAAGGATTTCATCGGTAGTGGCATCCGCCAAAACTTTCACCAAACCATCGGTATCCATGGATGCCCTGGCCCTACCTGAAGCCAAAAACGGGAATTTACCGGCTTTATATTTGATGCCTTTCTCCTTCAGCTGCTCTTCGGTATACCCTACTGCCGCTACCTCTGGCCAAGTATATACCACCCCAGGAATCAGGTTATAATTGATATGTGGCTTCTGACCGGCCAATTGCTCGACAACCAGCACCCCTTCTTCCTCAGCCTTATGGGCAAGCATTGCCCCTTTGACCACATCACCGATCGCATAGATATTGTCCACGCTGGTCTTTAGGTGCTCATCCACTTCTACCTGACCGCGCTCATTGATTTTAACTCCGGCAGCTTCGGCATTGAGTCCATCAGTATAAGGTCTTCTTCCGATAGAAACCAGCACATAGTCGCCTTTCACCTCCACGGTTTCTCCTTTGCTGTTTTCTGCTTTTACAATTACCTCCTTGCCCTTATTCTCTACAGAGGTCACTTTGTGCTTCAAATAAAATTCAAAGCCCAATTTCTTCAATGATTTTTGAAGCTCTTTCCCCATGGTTTTGTCCATGGAGGGAATCAGCGAATCCATAAACTCCACGGTGGACACCTTTGCACCCATTCTTGCATACACGGAACCCAGCTCCATTCCTATCACCCCACCGCCGATCACGATCAGGTGCTTTGGAATCTCCTTCAGCTTCA